>DASTSD010000076.1:0-4941 GCA_035760845.1 Saccharimonadales bacterium (SeqCode)
TCAGCGTATTGGCGCGCAGGTCCACGACCACCATCGAGCGCTCACCGGTGTCGGGGTGAATAAAGGTAAGGATAGCCTCTTTTTTGTCCACCAAACCTTTGCCGCCGCTCCACGTAAACGAGACGTCGTGGTCTTCGCCGCGCTGCTTGTCGACGATCGTGGTTTGGCCGCGAACGATAAAGCTCGTCTCGACGCCCTCAGGCAGATCGGAATCGGCGTAGCGGAACCGCTCGACAGAGGTTTTTGAGCGGTTGGGAATAGCGTAGCGATCGGTCGTATTGATAGAGGACTGCACGTCGAGCCCCAGGCTGATGACATGCGGGCCCAGGTCTTCCAGCGCGCCGCCCTGGAACGCCGCCACACGGCCCTCTTGCTCGGCGGTACGTGCCTCCTGTATATCAACCGTCACCGACTCGAGCCGGCCGAGGCGTTCGGTCACTTGGTTAAGCTGCTCGCGGAGCACGTGCCAGGCACCCTTTTCCTTGTAATGTTCGTGAATGTACACCAACGGGTCACTATCGGGGTCATAGCTGGGGTCAAGCTCCTTACGGCGAGCTTCGGCGGCACGAACGAGCCCGCGCATGGCAATCATTTCGCGGACATTCTGTGCGAACGGCTTCGGCAGCACGACAAAGTCGATCTTGCCTTCGCCGGCGTATTCCAGGTGCTCGCTCAGCAAACGTTCGTGCAGGGCAGGGATGACGCTCAGGTACGTCGCATGGACCGCACCGCTCCCGAGCAGCCGCTGCGCGCTGACACGGCCTTCTTCGGTATTGGTCATGTGGAGCCTATCGGGCGAGACAGGAATAAGCGGCTCGCTTACCTCAAACACATGCACCGGATGCTCCGCCGCCAACCGCTCGATAGAATCGCCCATATGGGCGGTATTTTGCCCCGCGCCAACGATCACTACCGTGTCGCGCTTGTTTTCATCTGCATCTGCACCCCGGTCGTATGTGGCCGGCAACCGTTCCATTGCCATTTTGCGTCATCCTTCTGCCTTACTGCTTTTGCCGCATTAAAAAGCACCATGATTGTGCGGCCATGGCGCCTCTACCTGCGTAGTTCATACGTATAATAGTCCTCTCATGGGAGTTATACAATATCTTTTTTAGGCGTAAAGTTGCTTACGGCTAGCGGATTTTGTATGCTTAGCACATGAAGCCGCGTTCCAACCGCAATCTCAAAAGAGGTACTGCTAACTTTTTTGGTGCTTTTGGCTACTTGTTCAGCTGCCTGCAGTGGTTTTGGGCGATCATGCTTTTCTTTAGTATTTTCCAGTCGGTCAGCATCTTTTTGGGCGCCGACGATACGCCAAGCTTTAGCGAGCCCGTCGCCCAGGTCGCACAGCCACCAAGCGCACTGCAGCTGATTATCCTGGCTGTCATTGTCGCGCTCATGGTGGGCATCACGATCTACGCGCTAGTCAAGATTCCAATGGGAATCGTCAAGACCGGCAATAAGGTAGTGCACCAAACCGCTAAGACCATGACGCCCGTCGTCGCAAAAGTCCAGCACAGGCCCGTCACCAAAAAGGCCCGCCGCAAAATCACCGTCCGGCTGATTGTTGCCATCAAGCTGCTGCTCGTGGCACTTCCGCTCGCGGCTACAGCCTTGTCGGGACTACTCGACAAACAGTCGATCGACTACGCCATCGCCATGATTCTTGGCGGCGGCCTAGCCGGTTTTGCCGTACTGTCGTTTGGCCTGCAGTACGCGCTAGCCGGCATATTCCGCGTCAAGCTGTCCGAGCTGCGCTAATCCTGCTATCCTAGGATAGATGACCCAAAAACGACCCATTCGTCACCAAGAGAGCAACGAACTGCTCGGCTACGTCGCCAAAGACACCTCCGGCTGGCGCGCCCAGACCCTATTTGGCTACGACATCGCCCGTACGAGCAGTGAAGATGAGGCTGAGAAGCTCGTCCGCGACAGAGGGCTCGAGTTTTTAATGGGCGTATGGCAGTACCTCGACCCTGACGATGGCAAATGGCACCCGTGTATCTTAAAAGAAGCCTACGAACAGCGCGTCACCGTCATTCGTACGAATTTCATGGGCTACCAAGACCCGGACGACTACAAACTTGTCACCATCGAAAACCCAACCGAAACGGAGCTGGTAAAAAACTGATGGCCGCCGACCTGCCGATAGAACTTTTCGTCACGGCGATCGACTGGCGCAGCTGGCTCGAACGGCACTATGCCACGAGCGACGGTGTTTGGCTGCGTATTTACAAGAAAGGCCACGGCGAATCCATTACCTACGCGCTCGCGCTCGATGAAGCGCTATGCTACGGATGGATTGACAGCCAAAAAGCAAAATACGACGACGATTCGTACCTGCAAAAATTTACACCCCGCCGGGCGCGAAGCATATGGTCCAAGCGCAACATCGAAATCACCGAGCGGCTGATTAAAGAGGGGAAGATGACCCCCGCCGGCCAAGCCGAGATCGACGCCGCCAAAGCTGACGGCCGTTGGCAACAGGCCTACGATTCGCCTGCGAACATGGAAATCCCGAAAGATTTTTTACAGCAGCTGGAGCAGCACCCCAAAGCCCGCGCATTCTTCGATACGCTCAACAAAACCAACCTCTACTCGATTGCCTGGCGGCTCCAGACTGCCAAGACCGAAGCAACGCGCAACCGCCGCATGCAGGTGATTTTAGACATGCTCGATAAAGGCGAGAAGTTTCACTAAAAGCTAAGCAAGGATGACCGTCGCGAGTCCCAGGAAGGCCAAAAAGCCCAGTACGTCGGTGGCCGTCGTAATAAAGATGGTTGCCGAGGTTGCCGGGTCTTTGCCTAGGCGCTGCATGATCAGCGGCACCATCGTACCGAACAGCCCGGCAACCAGCAGGTTGATGATCATCGCAAGGCCGAGTACCAGCGCGATCTTGATGTCGTGATTAATGACCAGCACAACCAACGCTACCAGAATACCGTTAATGATACCATTCAACAGGCCAGCACCCACCTCATTCTTAAGGGTGTGAAGCGCGGTCTTAAGCGATACCTGCTTGAGTGCGATACCGCGCACCATGACCGCCAAGGTTTGGGTCGCCGCGTTACCGCCCATACCGGCCACGATCGGCATATATACCGCCAGCAGCACGAACTGGGTCAGGATATCCTCGAATTGGCCGACCGTAAAGGCAGCCAGAAAGGCCGTCGCCAGGTTGATTACCAGCCATTTGTAGCGCATCTTTACTTTGCGGCGGACTGGGTCGGTGACGGACTCTTCGGCATTAACACCGGCAAAATCATACAGCGAACCAGAGTCTTGCTCCTGCATGAGCTTGAGGACGTCGTCGGAATAAATAATACCGAGTACCGCGCCCGAGTCGTTCATGACGGCGACCTTGTTGTGCGGGTGCGCACGAAACAGATGCTTGACGTCCTCGTGCTTGGCGGCGTACGAAATATGCGGCAGACGTTTGACGTATTTGTCGATCCGCTCGGTAGGGCGGGCAAACCCCAGCTCGTGACCGGGCAAAAAGCCCGCCAGTTTGCCTTCCTTCATGGCGACAATCGCCGGCGGCCGGCCGGTGATTTTTTCGTGCTGCTTGAACTTTTCGGCCACGCTGGCAACGTTTTCAGAAACATCGGCCTGCACGTAGTCGAGCGTCATAAGGCCGGCGGCTGTTTCGGGGTCGAATTCAAGCAGGGTAGAAAGTGAGTTTTTCACCTCTTCGCTTAGCTGCACCAGTGCTTTTTCGCGTCGGTGAGGGGTTAACAGACGCAAGTATTCGGTCGCCTTATCGGGGTCGACCGCCTCTAAGATATGCACGAGATCCTCAAGGGGGATCCGCATCAGGACATCACGCCGGACATGCAGCGTCAGCGAGCGGAGCGCCTCGATGCGCTTTGGCTGCTCGAGCGAAAGGAACAGCGAGATCCGCTCCGACTTACGGAACAGGATATCGCTCAGGATAATAGGGTTGATCGTGAGGTTTTTTGGTAATTGCATATTGTTTTTTGCGTGGCCGTCACTATGTATTGTACAGCAAAGCGGCATAAAATAAGACGGCCCTATCGGTCGTCTTATTTTGCTACTTGTTACGGCGTGCTTTTTGCGCTTTGAGCTTCTTTTTCAGAAGGCGTTTGCGCGAAGCACTGTGCCAGTTCTTATGCTTCTTGGCCATATTTTCCATTCGTTTTTAAATACTTGTACCATCATACCACATTACCCCCGTTTTGCATGCTACACTATAAATTATGCAACACGACCAGGTGGTAATTATGCTTCATTCCTCAAAAACCATGCGCGCCAGCAGCCCCCAAGCGCCACGTCGCCAGCCGGCACTTATAAGAGAAGCTAAGCAGCTGGCTAACCTTTTAAAATCCCTCCCGGCCGCCGAGC
Source organism: Saccharimonadales bacterium (SeqCode) (assembly GCA_035760845.1). Lineage (GTDB taxonomy): Bacteria > Patescibacteriota > Saccharimonadia > Saccharimonadales > Saccharimonadaceae > CAMLKC01. The sequence goes on from DASTSD010000076.1 coordinate 4,363, forward strand.
TCCAAAACGCCATGCATATTTCGGGCGAGCTGGCGGCAAAGACCAAATTAACAGTCGATGCCTGGAGCGAAAAGGGTACGACGCTCGCTATCGACAGTTTTATCGGCGACATCTACAGCGGTCTTCGGGCAGGGGAGCTCACGGCCGCCGAACGCGATTATGCAGATTCCGTCCTTTGGATCCTCTCCGGCCTCTACGGCTACTTGCGGCCATACGACGCCATCAACCCCTATCGGCTCGAAATGGGCTACAAACTGCCCGGTGCACCGTTTAAAAACCTGTACGACTTTTGGGGTGATAAGATAGCGGCGCAGCTGCCGCAGGAAGGAACGGTCGTCAACGTCTCTTCGGTAGAATACACCAAGACCGTCCTGCCGTTCGTCGGTGCCAACAGGGTAGTCACGCCGCAATTTTTGACCGTTAACCCCAAAACAGGCCAGCCGGGCTTTACCGCCGTTCACGCCAAGATTGCCCGGGGCGCGTTCGCGAGGTGGCTTATTACCACTAAAATTACCGATCCAAAGAGGTTCAAGGAGTTTGCCGACCTCGGTTATCGGTTTGACGAGACCCGCAGTACCG
>DASTSD010000077.1:0-2340 GCA_035760845.1 Saccharimonadales bacterium (SeqCode)
GGAATGTTGGTCGGCGGGACGGGTTGGCCTGGAACCGGAGGGACGCCCGTAGGGGGCGTCGGTTGTGGCGGCGCCTGGTAGGGGTTTTGGTTTTGTTGGTTTGGATCCGGATACATTGCTTTCATTAAAGCATAAACGGGGTAGCTGGTTCAACCTCGAACGCGGGTCCTGTCGCCCGGTCCGCCCCTGAAAATTTTTATCCGTCGCATGCGGGATAAAACATTTTCGGGTGCTGCCCCGCCGGGCGCTACCCGCTTCACCTCCTTTGCGCAGGCGTTATTCGCCGCCCCAAAACAGAGGTAAAGATGGTATAATACAGTTATGCAGGACGCCAAAGAAGAAGTGCGCGCACGCCTCAATATCGAGGACGTGATTGGGGAGTACGTGCAGCTCAAGCGGGCTGGGCGTAATTTCAAGGGGCTGAGCCCATTTTCGGGTGAGAAAACTCCGAGCTTTTTCGTGAGCCCCGACAAGCATATTTGGCATGATTTTTCCTCGAACAAGGGCGGCGATGTGTTCAGCTTCGTGATGGAAGCCGAGGGCATGGACTTTCGTCAGGCGCTCGAGCACCTGGCCAGGAAGGCCGGTGTCGACCTCTCGGAGTACGAGTCCAAGGGCAGTCGCGATCTTTCCCGGCGCAAAAAACGCCTGGTGGACGCGCACGACCTGGCCGCCACGTACTACCAGCACAGCCTGCTCCGCAATCAACACGCGCTGGAATATGTGTTTAAAAAGCGCGGGCTTTCCAAGCAGATCGTGCAGGACTTTCGCATAGGTTACGCACCAACGGCGGGCGACGCGCTGGTGCAGTTCCTGACTAAAAAGGGCTTTAGTAAGCGCGAGCTGGCCGATGCCGGCCTGACCAACCGCTTCGGCGGCGACATGTTCCGCGGTCGCATGACCGTGCCGCTAATGGATCCGACGGGACAGGTGATCGGCTTTACGGCACGTATTATCATCGACGACCCCAACGCGCCCAAGTACCTGAATACGCCACAAACACTGCTTTATGACAAAGGCCGCCACGTATTCGGCTTGAGCCAAGCAAAAGAGTCGATCCGTAAAAGCGACTACGCTGTCGTGGTAGAGGGTAACCTGGATGTCGTGAGCAGCCACCAGGCAGACATAAAGCAGGTGGTCGCGACGGCCGGTACCGCCATGACCGAAAACCACTTGCGGGCGCTCAAGCGCCTAAGCGGCAACGTGCGCCTGGCGTTCGATGGTGACAAAGCCGGTATCGCCGCGACTGAACGCGCCATTCCTATCGCGAGCGAGGTGGGGCTAGAGCTGACGATCATAACCCTGCCCGGCGAAGCAAAAGACCCGGACGAGCTGATCCAGCAGGACCCGGCACTGTGGCAAAAAGCCATCGACGACGCAGAGCCGGCGGTGGATTGGATTTTGGCGCAGTATGCTGAACGCGAAGATATCACCACGGCGAGCGGCAAGAGGTCATTTACTACGGCCGGGCTGAATGTAGTAAAGGGTTTAACTGATCCAGTTGAACGCGAACATTATGAAAAGAAGATTGCACGTATGGTTGGCACATCACTCGAGGCTGTGCGTGTAAAACTAAAAGGCATAGCAAGTGAAGAGTCGGTCGGAACTCCTGCGTTAAAACATGTCGCCGAACACTCCGACAACCCGGCACCCACTTACGACCACATCGACACTGTACTCGGCTTGGCGCTGGCTATTCCGCGCTCGAACGGACTGTTTGCCGAGCTGGACCCGGGTATTTTTGCCACCGAAGCGCGCCAAGCAGTGGCCGCGTATCTTGCTACTGAGCATCCGGCTTTGACCGACACGCCCAAAGAATTGCAAAAATTCGATGACTATGTGAAAATAATACTATTACGCGCCGAGAAGAGATATGGCAATTGGGCTGAAAACGATCAGTACCTCGAAATAGCCAAGCTTCTCCGCCAATACAAATCCGAATACGAAAAAACCCGACTAGAGCAACAAATCGAAGAAGCCGAACACCGAGGTGACAGTACCGACGTGGAACGCCTCCGCAAACAACACTACGAACTCATAAAGGAGATGAAACGTGGCCAAAGATAGCACCCTACCAATCGCACCCGAAGACGAAGAAGAGCAGGTGATTGACGCCAGCGGCGGCCCGCTGGGCGACCTCGACGAACCGGCGATCGACGAACTCGTCGACGAAGAAGAAGACGATATTGATACTATCAACAGCGGTGAATACTTTGACGATGTCAGCGACGACAGCGTGCGCTTGTACCTGCGCGAAATCGGTAAGATCCCGCTGCTTTCAGCTGAAGAAGAGCTGGCGCTCGCCAAAAAAGTCGTTGCCGGCGACAAGAAAGCCAAGGA
>DASTSD010000078.1:0-5361 GCA_035760845.1 Saccharimonadales bacterium (SeqCode)
TGCTGTCGACTCGATTGCAGGAATGGTAATGATTGCAGTATACGCCGTCGCCGTCGTATATGCGGTTTCATTTCCTGCATGGTGGACCGAGCAGTCTCATTCAACATTGAACCCAGCACTCTGGCAAGGGTGGGTCCAAGGATTCCTGGGGTTAATCGTCGTAAGTCTTGCGCTCGAATTTGCGAAATTTAAAAGCGGTAATTGGACACCGGTATTAGCAGCCGCAAATGTCTTGCTGAACGTCGCCTGGGCCACATTTATTTCTTTCGCGATTTTAACTCAAGATATAGTCAACCCGGCACTTATGGCTGAAGTACAAGCCAAGACAAGTGAAACGAACCTACAGGAAGTTCTTGATTGGACGATTATTATAGCTGTTGTCGTAACGATTCTTGGTTGTACATGGAGCGCGATTGAATCAATATATAAAGCGGTGACCTTTCGGCGAGCATAAGAGCGCCCGAGTACTTTGAGCCTAAGACCATGACCCAAAAACACATCAGCAGGCTATCGGCGAGTCCTTTAATTGACCGCGTGTGGCGTACCGAAAACGTGGCGGACGGGGTATATATCGCAACGCCCGACTGCTCATGGGACCTGCTCGCGTTAAAATTACAGGACGGTTCGCGCACGATGATGCTGGCGGGGCAGCAAACAAAATACCTTGAGGTACCCTATGCGGCCGGCACGAGCGCCGTTGTTATTTCATTTACCGCAAGCGCATACCTAGCAGGTCTTAAAGGGGATGAGCTCGTAGATGCGACGGTCATGCTGCCAAGAAGCGGTTCTAATCGTTTCATCCTTCTGGATCATGCATTTGAATTCCCTGAGTACGACACCGCCGAAAAAATCGTGCAATCGATGGTTGCCGCCGGGATACTAAAACAAGACGATATCGTCGCATCGGTGCTCGAAGGCCAACCGAAGGCAATGTCGAGCCGCACTATGCAGCGGCATTTTCATGAAGTGACAGGCATCAGCCGCAAGACGCTCCATAAAATACGGCGCGCCCAAGATGCGGTAAAAATGCTTCAAGCAGGAACAGCAACGGCCGAAGTTGCCGCCGAGGTGGGCTATACGGACCAATCCCACCTAACAAAAGACCTGAAGAAAATCATGGGCGCCGGAGCATCGGCTACGGATTACATCCACAAACTATAGGTTGTCGTTTTTTTACAAAACCTACGCCGGCTCTCCGTGCTTAAATACAAACACCAAATAAGAACAAGGAGAAACAGAATGAAGATGAAACTAGAACTCGTACCAGTGCCGGTAACCGATGTTGACCGGGCAATCGACTTTTATGTCAACAAAGTAGGCTTTAACCTCGACCACGACCACCGCGTGAACGAGTCGCTTCGATTCGTCCAGCTTACCCCCGAAGGTTCGGCGTGCTCTATCGTGATCGGCGAAGGCATTACGGAAATGAAGCCAGGAAGCCAGCAGGGGCTTCAAGTGGTCGTAGACGACACGCAGGCTGTTTACGACGAGTTAACCAAACAAGGTATCGAAGCCTCTGAAGTACAGGCCATGCCATGGGGGATTTTCACCTATTTCAGCGACCCGGACGGCAACACATGGTCCGTCCAGCAAATCGTTCGCTAAAAGATACTGTGCACCCTCAAGAACTCCTTAAGCGGGAGTTCTTTTTTTCTTTGTTACAATAAAGCATATGTCTGTGTTCTAATCCAGAACCTAATAAAACCAAGAAAAGGAGATCGCATGCTACAACAAGTCACGAACGGCGTGTGGACGCACGAAAGCAGCTGCATACAGAGCAACACCACGATCATAAAAGGCGAAGCTGGCGTACTACTCGTTGACCCTGGCCTGACGAGCGACGAGCTGGTTTCCATCGCCGATAAGCTTGATGAAATGGGCTTGCCCGTCGTCGCGGGCTTTTCAACCCACCCTCACTGGGACCATGTGCTGTGGCATGATCGTTTCGGCAATGTTCCGCGCTATGGCACTGCAGCGGCCGCAGCCCAAATGAAAGAATCGCTCTCAAACCCAGACTGGCAAGAGGAAGAGGCTAGGGATTTGCCCGAGGAAATCGCCGGGCAAGTACCGCTTGACGGCCTCTTTGGCAAGATTACCGCGCTGCCTTCTGGTACAGCCGCCATACCATGGGACGGGCCAAAAGTAACCGTCATCGAACATAACGGCCATGCGCCGGGTCATGCGGCATTATACATTGAGGAGGGCGGCGTTCTCGTTGCCGGCGACATGCTGTCCGATGTCTTCATGCCGATGCTTAATTTGGCCGCGGCGGATCCTATCGGGGACTACCTTAAAGCACTAGATATGATCGAAGATGTGGCGAGCGATGCCTCATTCGTCATTCCCGGCCATGGCTCGGTAGGCGAACAGGTACGTGAGCGTATAGCTTTGGATCGCCGCTATGTAGAGGCGCTACGCGACGGAAACAGCACCGACGACCCTCGAATCGTCACGCCGAAACAAGGTTGGGAGTGGGTAGCCGGTATTCACGACTGGCAGGCAAAAATGATCTCCTCTTCAGGAGGCTATTTTTAACGACTAGAGAGTCAGTTATCCGACCACACAGCCAGTTCGTTGCCAGCAGGCTCTCTAAAGTGAAACCGCCGGCCGCCAGGGAACGAAAAGATCTCTTTAGTAATGACACCGCCGGCTTCGGTCACTTTCCCACGAGCTGCCTCAAGATCCTCAACATACACCACCGTCAGCGGCATACTTGCACGGCCGCTTGCATCAGCGATGATGCCGGCGCTCGTGCCACTATCTTTCGTGTCGGTATACTCTTCGCCCCAATCCTGAAATTTCCATCCGAAGACGTTCGTGAAAAAAACTTTGCTTGCGGCAAGCCCTTCGTTAGAACTTGCCGGGAATTCAATAAGGTCAATGTGGTTTGGTATGCTCATACAACTAGTATAGCAAGGCGCGAATGGTACCTATAGAAGAAAGTGGACCGCTTAATGGTTTGCTATCGCGATCCATCCCGCCCAGCGGTTGCCCTCATGCGCGAGGCGGTCGTCATCCATTCCCATGCCGGTCAACCATGTATCTTCGGCCTCAAACCCATGCATCGCCACCGGGCTGCCGGTTGATTGCTTGAGTTTTTTGACGAGCACGATTTTATCTACCCTGGCTGCGCCATAGCCAAGCAGATGGTTCGCGGCAAACTCCAGCGTGCCGCCGCCGTCTACCAAATCATCGAGCAAAATCACGTTCCGGCCCGTAAGGTCCCGGTAACTCGGCGGCAAATCGGTTACGACACGGGTTTGGCCGGGCTCGCGGTTGGGGCCATACCGGCTGACGATCATCGACTGGACGTTGGGGTGAAAATACGGGTCATGCTGCCAAATCGCGCTCATGAGCTTGGCGGTAAAAGGCTGCGCGCCGTTTAGCAGGCTGACAAAGATCGTCGTAGCCGGGTCGTAGGCGGCCACGATTTCCTTGGCCATCTCGGCAATCCGGGCGTCGACATCGGCTTCGGTGAATAAGATTTTTTCGTAAAGAGGGTCTTGTTGCATAGGCACATTATAGCAGCACCAAAGCACGGCTTATGTTTGACGCTAACAGCTCACAATTATATAATATAAAGTAATGCAAAACTTCTGGAACGATCTGCCACGCCCGTTTTTTATTTTGGCCCCGATGGAGGCTGTGACTGACGTGGTTTTTCGCCACGTGGTCGCCACGGCGGCGCGTCCGGATATCTTTTTTACCGAGTTTACTAACGCCAGCAGCTACTGCAGCCCCAAGGGCAACCACAGTACTCGTGGCCGGCTGGCCTTTACGCCCGACGAACACCCGATGGTCGCCCAGATATGGGGTGACAAGCCCGATGAGTTCGCCATCATGGCAAAGGGCCTGGCTGAAATGGGCTATAGGGGCATTGACATCAATATGGGCTGCCCGGTCAAAAACGCCGTCAAAAGCGGCGGCAGCGGGCTGATCCGCCAGCCGGAACTCGCCGCCCAGCTGATTGCCGCGGCCAAAGAGGGCGGCCTGCCGGTAAGCGTCAAGACGCGCCTTGGCTACAGCAACGTTAACGAGTGGCGCGACTGGCTGACGCACATTCTAAAGCAAGACGTCGTCAACCTTACCATCCACCTGCGCACCCGCAAAGAAATGAGCAAGGTGCCTGCGCACTTCGAGCTCATCAACGAAATCAAACAACTACGCGACGAAATCGCGCCGCAAACGCTGCTCACGATCAACGGCGACATCCGTGACCGCCAGCACGGCGAAGAGCTCGTCAAAGAATACGGCGTCGATGGCGTCATGATCGGTCGCGGGGTGTTTACCAACCCGTTCGCGTTCGAGACCACACCGCGCCCGCACGACCGTGACGAACTGCTTGGCCTCTTGAGCCTCCACCTCGACCTTTTCGACAAATACTCGGCCGAGCTGGAGCCGCGTAACTACGAGCCGCTCAAACGGTTCTTTAAAATTTATGTTCGAGGGTTTGCCGGGGCAGGAGAGCTGCGCATGGGACTCATGAATACCCGCACCACTAACGAAGCGCGCGGGCTCGTACAAGCGGCCCTCCAGGCAAAAGACGACATCATCCCAGAACAGGACAAGAAACAAAAAACCACCGAGGCGGTTATTTTCGCCCTGCAAAATGCCGACTACTTGCTGCAGCCAAAAACCGAACGCCTCCTTAAAAAATGGCACGACCGCGGCGTTCGGCTTTACCTGACGGCAAAACAACCGGTTCTTGGCGACAGTCTCAGTGCATACTTCAGCGACGCCAACGGCAGCAGCGCCGCGCAAGAGCAGACCATCCTCGTGAGCGACCAGCCTTCCGTCCTCCAAAACATACAGGCCGGGCTGAAAATCGGCATCTCCGACGACACGAGTCAGTCACGCCGCGAGCTGCTTGGCGCTGGGGCGGACGCGCTTATTAGCGACCTGCACGGCCTTAACGCCTACGTCGTTACGTCCGCATAGCAGCGAAGATTGCATTTTCTTATGCATCGTGGTATTATTACAACATAACAAGTCCTACGTTATGACTGCACCCCAAGATTTCTTGGGGCTGCTTTTATTGTAGGGACTATTTTTGGGCATGCGAAAGGGCAGCGTACGCTGCCCAGTGCACCTAGCTGGTCGCCTCCTGCGGAAGAGGCTGCTGAAGCCGTAGACGAAGCATCACCACGAGGTGGAATGCCACTGCGACGACGGCGCCGGCCGTCAGGACCGTGTAGTCGTTCATGTCCAGCGCGCCGATGAACGACGCACCCCCGTGGAGTGCCCACGCGGTGTCCCACACCTCGGTCGCGTAACCGAAACCGAGCGTCAGGACAAGACAAACGACAAAGAGCTTTTCCGGCGCGTCTCGACCCAGCATCGCCGCACCCGCGGGAATCAGGC
>DASTSD010000079.1:0-2918 GCA_035760845.1 Saccharimonadales bacterium (SeqCode)
CCTTGAAGTCCTCGGTATCCAGTACGACGAAGGCATCGAGATCGGCGGCCAGTACGGCCCTTACAAGCAAAGCGACCGCCTGGAAATCTACAAGCAGTGGGCCCAAAAACTCATCGACGCCGGCCGCGCCTACGCCGACCCATACACCCCCGAACAACTGAACGAATTCCGCGAGCAGGCCAAGGCAGAGAAGCGACCGTTCCTTTATCGCAACCACCGCCCAGAAAACCCACCAGCCTGGGACGGCACCCAGCCACTCCGTTTTAAGAGCGAGCCGAGAGCCTATCAGTGGCACGACGAAGTCATGGGTGATCTTTCCACCGGCCCCGAGGTCATCGACGACATCATTCTTATTAAGTCCGACGGCTACCCAACCTACAACTTTGCCCACATCGTCGACGACGCCGAAATGAAAGTCACGCATATTATTCGCGGGCAAGAGTTTATTTCGAGCCAGCCGAACTACTTGAATATTTATGAAGCCCTTGGTCTTGAGCACCCGATTTTTGCCACCATGCCGCATATTTTGGCGGCCACCGGCGGCAAAAAGCTCGGCAAGCGCGACGGCGCCAAGGACGTCCTCGACTACATCCGTGACGGCATCGTACCCGAGGCACTGCTGAACTTCATCGCCAGCCTTGGCTGGAACGACGGCACCGAGCAGGAAATCTTCAGCAAAGACGAGCTGATTCAAAAGTTCACGCTCGACCGCGTGCAGCGCAGCGGCGCCCGCTTTGACGAGCAGCGCCTTGTGTGGATGAACGGCCAATGGATCCGCCAGCTATCACTCGACGACCTTTACGGCCGCGTGGCTGACTTTTGGCCTCAGAGTGCTAACGCGGCCGACGAAGCCCGCAAAAAACACGTCCTCTCGCTGGTACAAGACCGCCTCAAAACCCTAAAAGACCTGCCGGTCATGACCGATTACTTTTTTGCGACGCCCGCACCGGACCTCGAGCTTATTACAGGTAACAAGCAGCTCAAAAAACTCAGCCCCGGCGAGCTCACCGGTTTGCTGACTGCCGCTAAGTCCGCCTTCGAAGCAGCCGAATTCGCACCTGAGCCCTTGCAAGAAGTCCTCAACAAACTGCTGGAAAGTACCGGCCAGAAGCCTGGCGTCCTCTTTAGTCTTATCCGCGTTGCCGTTTCGTGGGCACCGTTTAGCCCGGCACTTAACGACACGCTAAGCGCGCTTGGCAAAGAAGAATCGCTCGCGCGTATCCAGACCGCCATCGACCACATCTCGACGCTGTAGGATCATGCGTCACGCTACTGGTTATCTGCTATAATAACCGTAAGCATGAACGACCAGACTCAAAAACCGCATCTGTTCAGGCGTGTGGCTGGCTGGGTTCGCCGCCACCATACCGCGTCGTTCGCCATCGCCGGGGCAATCCTGATTGCCATTACCGGTGGTGTTGCTTTTGCGATTTTGAGCCAAAAACCGCCAGAGGTACGCACGGCTGTCGTCAAACCAAAGCCAAAGGCCAAGCCGCCCGTTTATTATTCGCCACTCACGGGACTAAAGGTCGCCACCAAAGCCGCCACCACGCAGCCTGTTACAGCTATCATGATAGAGAACAGCCCCGACGCCCGGCCGCAATCCGGCCTTAAGGATGCCGGGGTGGTTTTTGAAGCCATCGCCGAAGGCGGCATCACGCGGTTTTTGACCCTACACCAGCAGGACAAACCGCAAATCATCGGCCCGGTGCGCAGCCTCCGCATGTATTACGTGGATTGGCTGGCGCCGTTTGATGCCAGCGTCGCGCATGTAGGCGGTAGCGCGGCGGCGCTCGCCGAAGTCCGAAACGGCCGCTACCGCGATATCGACCAGTTCTTTAATGGAGGTTACTACTGGCGCGCCACCGACCGCTACGCACCGCACAACGTCTACACCAGCTTTGCCAAGCTTGACGCGCTCAACAAGGCAAAAGGCTACACTTCGTCGCACTTCACCGGCTTTGCCCGTGCCGACGAAAAACCAGCCGAAAAGCCGAACGCCACCAAAGTAACCATCGATTTCAACAACTACGCTTCGCTCTACAACACCAACTATACCTACGACAAAAAGACCAACAGCTATAAGCGCTACCTGGCAGGTCAGCCGCACAACGACCGAGAGAAAGGCCAGATCACCCCCAAAGTCGTCATTGCCCTTAAAGTGAACGAAACTACCGTGCTTGAGGATGGCTACCGCGAATCGATCAGCGCCATTGGCAGCGGCTCGGCGGTGATATTCCAAAACGGCACGGCCACCAAGGCAACCTGGCACAAGAGCTCTAGGGGCAAGCAGCTGACATTCACCGCAGGGAACAAGCAAGTTCCGCTCGTAAGAGGACAAACCTGGATAGCCGCCGTACCAAATGGAAAGGGAAACGTAACATGGCAGTAGACGATAAAAAACCAAAGCAGCCCACGATGATCCGCGACTACTGGCCTCGCTTTCGCCGCTATGCCATCTCTCTGACGATCCTCATGCAGATGGTCGTGACGCTCGCCATCGGCCTCGCCTTGATCGTCGGTGGGGTCGCCATACCAACGGCGCAGTTTTGGATCACGCTGATTGCGATTTTCGTCGCCTGCGTAGGCCTTAATATCTTGCTCATCACCCAGCTTTCCACGCCGCTCAAGGATCTCACTAGCGCCATTACTCATATCTCCAACGAGCCCAGCCAGGTCACGCCGCCAAACCCCAACGCCCGCCATTTCGAGCGCGACGGCTTCAAGCCGATCCTGCAGCTGATTTATGAGCTCGCCTCCGACAAGACCGACCAAGACGCTGAAAAAGAAGATACGCCAAAAGAACCCGCGACCAATCTCTCGATGGCACTTAACAACACCGCGGCCGGATTTATTATCATGAATACCAAGCAGGAGGTATTCTACGCCAACAGCAAAGCGCCTGTTCACACCACACC
>DASTSD010000080.1:0-4970 GCA_035760845.1 Saccharimonadales bacterium (SeqCode)
CCATCGTAGCGCCGACCCGCAAGAACGCGACCGACTCGTTCCTGGGCGTGCCAAAGAGCCTGTTTACGCAAAAAGCCAGCGACACGACGGAGGACCAGTAATATGCCAGCCCAAGACGTAGCTATCCGAAAGCGCCAGCAAATCGCCAACGCCAACCGCATGATGTTCACGTGGGTGGCCGTGGTGTCGGCTATCGTGGGTATTGCGCTGGTCGTCTCGATCTTCCTGCTTCAAAAAGCATGGTTTAACGAAAAAATCCTCGCCGAGAAGTCCAAGACCGCCTCGACGCTCGTTCACAACAACGAGGTGATAGGGGAGCTCAAGGATAAAATCCGCGTGCTCAACACCAACGAAGATCTCAAGTCGGCAATGGCACCAGGCGAAAGCGAGCCGATCCAGGTGGTGCTTGACGCGCTGCCATCAGAGGCGAATTCGTCCGCACTCGGCTCGTCACTGCAGGAGAAATTCCTGAATGACCCAGCGCTTACTATTGAGTCGCTCAATGTCGATCCTGTCGCGGGAGTTGAGTCGCAGTCCGACTCCAACGTGCAGGATGCCTCAGCCGATGAAACCGCCACTGGCGATAACCAAATCAACTTCAGGTTCTCGGTCAGTACGGATGTCAACAATGCCAGCGCCCTTAAGAATCTGTTGCAGCGCCTGGAGCGTTCAATCCGCGCGATCAACCTGACGGCGCTTACTGTTGAAACGCAAGGAACGAAGCTGGTGCTGACGGTTGACGGACATGCATTTTACGAGCCGGCAAAGACGGTAGAACTAAAAGATAAGACGGTAAAGCCATGAAGAAGTCAGATATAGCAATGATCATCCTGATAGCCTCGATAAGCGTGTTGGTGTCGTACTTCGTTGCCAAGGCGTTGATTGGTGACACGGCTAACGAGTCGGTCGTCGTTAAGACTGCCGATGAAATCTCTACCGAGGTAGAAAAACCAGATCCAGGCATTTTCAATTCCAAAGCAATCAACCCGACAGTCCAGGTTATTATCGGTGACCAATCGGGTGGTTCGTAAAAGGAGCGTTGACTCATGGCGCTTCTGACCAACGATATCCAGGAAAAGCTGATAACACTCCTCATCGAAGAGGGGTTGGTCACTGAAGACGTCCTACGAACCGCTGAAAACGATGCCGCTAAAACCAACAAGCCGCTTCTGGCGCTCCTGAGTGAACAAGGTTCGGTGGATGAAGAGCTTTTGACCCACGCTATCGCGCAGGTGTCGGGCGTTCCGTACGTCAATCTCAGTAATAGCATTATCGACCAAGACGTTTTGGCGCTGCTGCCCGAGGATATCGCCGAGCGCTTCATGGCGGTACCGCTTGCCGAGGTACAAAACCGCCTGGCGGTAGCGATGATCGACGCCAATAACGTCCAGGCTGTGGACTATCTGGCCAATCTTATTCAGCGGCCGCTTAAGGTGTTCATGGCCTCTGAGGCTGGTGTTCGCCACGTGCTCGATCAGTACCGCACCGACCTCTCGAGCGTCGATGCCGCGGCCGAGGCTTCGCAGGAAGAAGCGCAAAAAGCAGGCGAGGGCGATATCAAGACGATCGTCCAGGATTCGCCGATCAGCCGTGCGCTCAGTACAATTCTGGAATACGCGGTCAAGTCCCGCGCCAGCGACGTACACATCGAACCACTCGAAAAGACTCTTAAGATCCGTTGTCGCGTTGACGGTGTGCTGCGTGAGATCATGCAGCTGCCAAAGTCTATCGAACCAGCGCTCGTCAGCCGCATCAAGATTCTCTCGAACCTCAAGATCGACGAACACCGCATTCCCCAGGACGGCCAGTTCACTGTCAAGGTCGCAGCAAAAGAGGTTGACCTCCGTATCGCTATCAGTCCGGTGGTTTGGGGTGAACAGGTGGTTATCCGTCTGCTCGACAAGAGCGGCAACAGCTTTGACATTGAACAAATGGGGTATGCAGGCCGGGCACTACGCGCGATCCGTAAAGGTATCAAGCGGCCGAACGGCATGGTGCTGACCTCTGGTCCGACTGGGTCTGGTAAGTCGACCAGCCTTTACGCGCTTATCAAGGAAATCAAGAACGACACCGTGAATATCGTCACGCTTGAGGACCCGGTTGAGTACAAGATGGACGGCGTCAACCAGATTCAGGTGAACAGCGAGGTGGGGCTGACGTTTGCCAACGGACTTCGCTCCATCCTGCGTCAGGACCCCGACATCGTGATGGTGGGTGAGATCCGTGACGCCGAAACTGCCGGCCTTGCCGTGCAGGCCGCGCTGACAGGCCACTTGGTGTTCAGCACGCTACACACCAACTCGGCGGCAGGCGTGCTGCCGCGTCTTCTCGACATGGGAATCGAGCCGTTCCTGATTGCCAGTACGGTCAACACGATCATCGGTCAACGTCTGGTGCGCCGTGTGTCGGCCAAGCGCGACGCGTACCAATCGTCGCCGATCGAAACCCAGAACATTATGGCGACAGTCGGGCATCTTTTACCGAAGACGAAAGCCGATGTAGCGCGCGTTTCAGCGGATTTGGGCTACAAAGACTTGCCCCTAGCAGGCCAAAGCGCTTATACTTTAGTCAAGGGTAAGGACACGCCGCAGACGCCACGGGGGTATGCAGGCCGCGCCGGGCTCTATGAGGTGATGGACGTCACGGAAGAAATCCAAAACCTCATCGTCTCGCATGCGACAAGCATCGAGATCCAGCACAAAGCGGTCGCCCAGGGAATGATTACCATGCGTCAGGACGGTTACCTCAAGGCCCTACAGGGCATAACGACGCTCGAAGAAGTCAACCGCGTAACGTCCGACATAGTTTAAGAAAAGGGTGGAAATATGGAAAACCAAGAACTCAGAATCGAAGTACTGCTCGAAGAAGTCGTAAAAAAGCGGGCTTCCGACCTTCACCTTCAGGTTGGCTTGCCACCGATGCTCCGCGTGGACGGCAGCTTGGCGCCAATTGCCGGCTACAACCCGCTGGACGAACCGGCGGTAGAGTCGCTAGTGTTTGCTATTCTCGACCAAGACCAGCAGCAAATTCTCATGAAGGACAAGGAATTCGACTTCAGTTTCGCCTTTGGTACGCTTGGCCGGTTCCGTGTGAATGCCTTTCACGAGCGTGGTAACCTAGCTGCGGCACTTCGTCTTATTCCGAATGAGATTAAGTCTGTTACTGAACTGGGTATGCCGGCGGTTGTGACGTCATTCGCCGACTATCCGCGCGGCTTGGTGCTTGTGACCGGCCCGACTGGCTCGGGTAAGTCGACGACGCTTGCGGCACTGGTCGACAAAATCAACACCGAACGGGCGAGCCATATCATTACCATCGAAGACCCGATTGAGTTCACGCACAAGTCCAAAAAGTCCGTCGTGGTACAGCGCGAGGTGCACTACGACACCTACAGCTTCTCAGCGGCACTGCGCTCAAGTTTGCGCCAGGACCCGGATGTCGTGCTGATTGGGGAGATGCGTGACCTCGAGACCATTTCGGCGGCTATTACCATTGCCGAGACCGGACACCTTGTGTTCGCGACGCTCCACACTAACAGCGCCGCCCAGTCGGTCGACCGTATGATCGACGTGTTCCCGCCGCACCAGCAGCCGCAAATCCGCGCGCAGCTGTCTAACATCCTCATGGCAATCTGTTCGCAGCGTTTGGTCCCGGCAATCGGTGGTGGTCGTGTGGTCGCAGCCGAAGTTTTGGTTGCCAACCCGGCGGTCCGCAATATCATCCGCGAAGGCAAGGCGCACCAGCTCGATGCCGTCATCCAGACGGGTGCCGACCAAGGCATGCAGACCATGGACCGCACGCTCGTCAGCCTTATCCAAAGCGGTACGGTCACCTACGATGAGGCGCGTAACTTTGCCGTCGACCTGACGGAATTCGAAAGACTGATGCGAGGCTAGAATGAAAAAATTTAGCTACCAAGCAAAAGATACGTCGACGAACAAGGTCGTCAGAGCGACCGTTCAGGCGGATTCGGAGTCGGCCGCTGCCAAGCTGCTGATTGCTCAAGGCTTCACGCCACTCGATATCCAGGAGATCGACGAGAACGGTAGCTTTTTTGGTCGGATTACCAACCGTATTACCACTAAAGACCGCGTGGTCTTTACCCGACAGCTCGCGACGCTTATCGGTGCGGGCTTGCCGCTGAGCCAAAGCCTTCGGACGGTGCTCGAGCAAACGGATAACAAGCGACTGCAGAGCGTTGTCGAGGACATTATCGCATCGATCGAAGGCGGTAAATCACTTTCCGAGTCGTTCGCCAAACACCCCGAAGTATTCGACCATGTTTTCTTGGCGCTGATCGCGGCCGGTGAAACCTCCGGTACGCTCGACGAGTCGCTTAACCGTGTCGCCGCCCAGCAAGAGAAAGATGCCGCCACGATGAGCAAGATTCGCGGAGCTTTAACGTATCCAATCATCGTCTTGGTCGTCATCTTTGGCGTGTTGGCATTCATGCTGTTTACGGTAGTGCCGCAGGTAGAAAAACTTTACCATGACCTTCGTAAAGCGCTACCCTTTGTTACTCAGGCAATGGTGACGATGGCCGATTTCTTCATGAATTTTTGGTGGTTGGTTATTATACTTATCGGTGTTGGCGCGTACTTCTTTATGCAGTTTCTTAAAACCGAAAAGGGAATCAATTTTAAAGATAATTTCAAGCTGAACGTGCCGCTTTTTGGCAAGATGTTCCGCAAGCTCTACATGGCGCGCTTTGCCCGTACTGGCCAGACGTTGCTCGCGACCGGTGTCGCCATGCTTGATATGCTTCGTATCTCCAGTGAGGCGGTGAATAATTCCATCGTTGCTAAGAGCATCGACAGGGCAGCCGAAAAGGTGAAGGGTGGTAAGGCACTTTCGACGGCCCTCCAGCCCGAGGAGTATATTTTACCCTTGGTGCCGCAGATGATCAAGATTGGTGAGCAGTCGGGTAAAATCGATGACATGCTTGGTAAGACGGCGCAGGTGTACGAAGA
>DASTSD010000081.1:0-4373 GCA_035760845.1 Saccharimonadales bacterium (SeqCode)
AGGTAAGAACCTCATCATCCCTCCGACGGACGGTGTTATTTACACTGTTAAGGGCGGAGACACGGTAGCAAGTATCGCTGCCAAGTACCAGGCAAATGTCGAGCGTATCGTGTCATTCAACGACCTCGAGCTCAGCGGCGTAAAGGCCGGCCAGACTATCGTTGTTCCTGGCGGTGTACTGCCAAACAACGAGCGCCCGGGCTACGTTGCGCCAAGCCAAGGCACAAGCCAGGGGGCGTACGACGGCGGTTACTCGACCATTGATGCGCAAATGGCCGGTGCGTCTGCTGGTAACCGCTACGCCTTTGGTAACTGTACCTGGTACGCCTACGAGCGCCGCGTGCAGCTTGGCCTACCGGTGGGAAGCTTCTGGGGTAACGCCGCTACTTGGGCAATGTACGCCCGTGCAGCCGGTTACCGCGTTGACAATACGCCTTCGGTCGGTGCGATCGCACAGTGGAACGCTTACCAGGGCGGTTCGTACTACGCGGGTCACGTCGGTATTGTCGAATCGGTTAACTCAGACGGTAGCATCACCATCAGTGAGATGAACTACCTCTACAACTTCAACCGTGTTACAAGCCGTACGATTTCACCAAGCTCAGTCTCTAACTTTATCCACTAGGATAAAAAAGTAATTACGTCACAATCACCCCTATATTTCAAGGGGTGATTGTGCTATAATGAGTACTAATGTTTATTGATACGGCAAAAGTTTTCATTCAAGCGGGCAAAGGCGGCAACGGTGCCGTCAGTTTTCGCCATGAAATTTATGTCGACAAGGGTGGTCCGGACGGTGGCGACGGCGGCCAAGGTGGCGACGTGGTGTTCGAGGCGACCGAAAACCTCAACACGTTGATTGACTTTCGCTACAAGCCCGAGCTTAAGGCCGAGGCGGGCGCCAACGGCAGCAAGGCAAACCGCCGGGGCAAATCGGGCGAAGATCTAATCGTGAAGGTTCCAATGGGAACGGTCGTGCGCCGTGACGGCAAGGTAATCGCCGATCTCACGAAAAACGGCCAGCGCGTCGTTGTCGCCAAGGGCGGTGACGGTGGTTTTGGTAATGCCCACTTCAAATCGTCTGTTCGTCAGACGCCAAAAATGGCGGAGCTGGGCGAAGCCGGCGAAACGTTTGAAGCTGAACTGGAGCTCAAGCTCCTAGCCGATGTTGGACTGATTGGATTTCCTAACGCCGGTAAGTCAACGTTCCTGTCCGTAGTCAGTAACGCCCGCCCCGAAATCGCCAACTATGCCTTTACAACCCTGACGCCAAATCTTGGCGTGGCCGATGTTGATCAGTCGAGTCTGCTGATTGCGGACATCCCAGGACTGATCGAGGGTGCGAGCGAAGGCAAGGGGCTTGGCGATGCGTTTTTGCGCCACGTGGAGCGTACGGCCGTGCTGCTGCATCTTATTGATGTGTACGCGGATGACGCGGCAGCAGCTTACCAAACGATCCGTAAAGAGCTTGAAAACTACAGTCCTGAACTTATGGAACGTCCCGAAGTCATTGCGCTTACCAAGACCGAAGGCCTGGACGATGATATCGTGCAAATGCAAATTGATGCCGTGAAGCGGGTAGCTGGCAAGGACGCGGAAGTCTTTGCGATTTCCTCAAGCGCGCACAAGGGTCTTACTGAAGTGCTTCGTGCCCTTAGAGACAAAGTGCACGCCGAGCGCGAGCTGCAAGAAGAAATTGCTGAGACTGAAGAAGCAGTGCCGGTTATCGGCCTTAACGATGCGCAAGTTGCCGAATCATGGACGGTCCGAAAAGACGAGGAAACCGGCGTATTTATAGTAGAAGGCGACAAGATCGAGAAGTTCGCTCGCCGTACCAACTACGACAACTTTGAGGGGCTGAACCGCCTGCGTGACATCATGAAACGCATGGGAATCCTGCACGAGCTGAACCGTCTGGGCGCGACCGGCGAGAGTATTATTGAGATTGCCGGCAAAGAAATGACGTTGATCGAACAGTAAACGCTCCAAAGTGGGCGTTTTTTGTTATGCTATAAGATGTATGGCGCAAACATTTTTCTTTTACGATCTTGAGACGAGCGGGCTTGATGCCCGAAACGACCGGATCATGCAGTTTGCCGGTATCCGGACGACGCCCGATCTCGAGCAGATAGGCGAGCCGTTCAACGTACTGGTGCGACTCAACGACGATACGCTGCCGTCGCCCGAGGCACTGATGGTGACGGGCATCACCCCGCAACAGACGCAGGCTGACGGCCTGAGCGAAGCGGAGTTCGCGCAGTTTTTGACCGACGATATCTTTACTCCCGAGACAGTGGTGATTGGGTTTAATAACATTCGCTTTGACGACGAATTTATTCGCCACCACTTGTGGCGTAACTTCCGTGACCCATACGAGTGGTGCTGGAAAGACAGCTGCTCGCGCTGGGATCTTTTGGATGTGGTGCGTATGACCCGGGCGCTTCGGCCTGAGGGTATCAAGTGGCCGGTCCAAGACGGTAAGGCGACGAACCGCCTGGAGCTTATTACGAAAGAGAACGGTATCGACCATTTCAAGGCGCATGACGCCCTTAGCGACGTTGAGGCGCTGATTGCCGTGGCTCGTCTGATCCGCGAGAAGCATCCGCAGCTTTATGAGTATCTTTTCTCGATGCGTGATAAAAAGAAAATCAAGCAGTTGGTTAATCTAGAAGATAAAAAGCCGTTCGTTTACACCAGTGGCCGGTATGACTCGCAGTACAACAAAACGACGGTCGCATTTCCGCTGACGAGTGGCAAGAACGGTAACGTGGTCGTGTACGACCTTCGCTACGATCCAACGCCTTTTGTCGGCCTGGACATGACAGCGCTTAAGAACAAACTGTACGCCAAGCGCGAAGAGCGCCAAGCCGAAGGGTTCGTGGCGTTACCGGTAAAGGAGCTGCAATACAACCGTGCGCCGGCCGTCGCACCACTGGGCGTGCTTGAGCAAGCTGACGGCTGGCAAAAGATTTCTCTTACCAAGGAGATCATAGAGAAAAACCGAAAGTTGCTATTGCAGGCGCCGCATTTCGCCGAAAATCTCCGCTCGATTTTTGAAGCGAAAGGTGATTTCAAAAAATCTACCGATCCCGAGGGTATGCTCTACGACGGTTTTGTTGGTGACCGTGACCGTCTGCGTATTGAGACGGTACGAAACGCCTCGGAGCGCGAGCTGGCTGATTTTCACCCGGAGTTTGACGATGAACGGCTTGCGCCGCTACTGCTTCACTACAAAGCGCGCAGTTACCCCAAGAGCCTGAGCGAAGACGAAGTCCGCGAGTGGGAATGGTGGCGGGGGACGCGCCTAACCATGCAGTTGCCGCGCTTCATGAAGTCGTTGCAAACCTTGGCTGCGCGTACTCAGGACGAAAACAAGCAGTTCATTTTGCAAGAACTGCACTTATGGGCCGAGAGTATCTACCCGACCGAGACTGCCGACCAAGAATCCGAAGATTAGACTTCTTTGTAGCGCTGCTTTGGCAGGTGTTTTTTGGTCGCAGTTGGTTTTTTCTTGCTGGTTTTCGCTGGCCGCGCGGTTTCTGAGCCAACGAGGTTGAAAAACAGCAGCCAGGCAATGCTGGTAATGAGCAGCAGCATGAAGGTGGAGGGGACAGCGTACTTGGTGCCAGGAATAATGCCCGCAAGGAGGAAAAGCATGAGGGAGTCGAAAATGCCCGCTTTTGCGAGAATGGCAATCCCCAGAACAGCCAGGGCAGCGATGATGACGGCTTTTTTCATTTTCTCCACCTCTTGTAAGAATATTTGATGTCAATATAGCATTTTTGTCAAAACGATGCAAAGATAAGCGGGTTGACTGGAAAGGCAGGTCACTTTCGTGGTACAATAAGGCGTTATGCCAGAGGTTATTCGTGTTACTGGTGCCCGTGAGCACAATCTAAAGAACGTTAGCGTGGAGATTCCGCGCGATAAGCTAGTCGTTATTACCGGTCTCTCCGGTTCGGGGAAGTCCAGTCTTGCCTTTGATACGATTTACGCCGAAGGCCAGCGCCGCTACGTGGAGAGCCTGTCGAGCTATGCCCGTCAGTTCCTGGGGATCATGGACAAGCCGGATGTCGAATCGATCGACGGCCTTAGCCCGGCGATTTCTATCGACCAAAAATCCACCAGCCGCAACCCGCGCTCGACCGTCGCAACAGTGACCGAAATTTACGACTACCTTCGTCTTTTGTTTGCCCGTATCGGCGTGCCGCACTGCCCGGTGTGTGGCAAAGAAGTCTCGCGTCGTACGCCGCAGGCAATCATCGATGAAATCATGAAAATCCAGGACGGCACCCGCCTGATGATGATGGCGCCAATCATCAAGGAAAAGAAAGGCGAGTTCGCACACATTCCCGAGCAGTATCGCCGGCTTG
>DASTSD010000082.1:0-4403 GCA_035760845.1 Saccharimonadales bacterium (SeqCode)
GCGGGGGTGTCGCTCCTCATCATGACACCCAAGTTTCGTCTCTACCGAAAGTAATGCTCATGCTACAATAAGAGCAGTATCCAGGTGGGGTAAATTTTTAAGTGGCAGACAAACGGCGAGTCAAAAAAAGCATCAAACAGCTGCAGCGCATAAAAACGTGGCAACTGCTTGTTTTGCTGTTTTTGATGGGGTTCGTGACGGCCACGTTCCTGCGGCTCGATAACATCGGCATGGCCCAGCGCCGCGAGGCAGTCCTGGTCGCTGACAAATCGGGCGACGAAACGGCGATCCAAAGCCGCTTGTACGACCTGCAGCGGTACGCGGCCAGTCATATGAATGCCAACACCGGTGCATTTTATCTAGAGGGTGCCTACAAGCGCGAATCCCAGCGCAGGGTTGACGCGGCCAAGACTTATGCCAACCCGAACGGCAATATCTACGCCAAGGCAGAAGGGGTGTGCAAGCCGCAGTTTACCGTCTGGTCAGAGGCCTACGTGCAGTGTTTTGCCGACCAGCTGGCAAAATACCCGCCGTCGCCCAACCCCTCGGCAAACGTCAAGCTGCCCGATGTCTCGCTATTTCGCTATAGTTACGCTTCGCCTCTCTGGACCCCTGGGTTCTCGGGGTGGTCGGCGCTTGTGTGCGTGGCGCTGGCGGCTATGATCGTAGCACGGCTTATTAGCCTGGGAATCCTCCGTCTGCTCCTTAAACGCCACTACAGGGGTATTTAGTAGTTGACACCGTAGCGGCCAAACGGTACGCTACTAGAGTAAGACGCTAAAGGAGGTATAAGAACTTATGGCTTACAAGCACACAAACTCGAAGGGTGTTACCTACTACCTGCACAAAACCAACGTAACGCTTCGTGGTGGCAAGCCGCAGACCATCTACTTCTTCGCAAAGGTAGAAAACAACGCGAAGGGTGAGCCAACCGATCTTCCAGAAGACCGCGTTGTCAAGGAAAACCCACGCAACGGTTTCCTGACTGTTAGCAAGAAAAAATAAGCTTGAAACATAAGCACGTTTGGTGATACAGTAGTATCAAACAAACAGGTGCCAAAACTGCCCTCCACGGCCTCTGTTGATGCCCGCGAGGGCTTTTTTGATTGTAAAAACTTAACGCTTATGGTATAATGTGTTTACTATGAGCCGCGAAGTACTCAGCAAACCACTCGTCCGCGCAGAACATCTGGTAGACCTCGAAGTCGAGACGCCAGAGGTGCCTATCGCGGTGGATCTCGGCGAGCGGGCAATGGCGCTGGCTGCTATTATGGAGTATTTGAACAAGGCCAACCAAGTTCGTGGCAGCCGTATCCAGGTGGAAAACGGCGGCGGCGCCATGAAGAAGCATTACGGTGACAAGGCTACGATGGTGCAGCAAGGTGCCGAAAAGAATCGCGACGAGCTACGCGAAGGTTTTAGCGAGGGTATTGATACGCTGATCGCCGCCGATGCCCTGCGCGCGAACGGCCTAGACGAGGCTGATGTCGAGGTGGCGCATATCTCTATGCAGGCCGCGCTTAACCGCGAGTTTGGCGCTGGTAAAGCCTACGCCCGCGACCGTCATGCAGTGGTTGCCCGGGCTAAAAAAGCTGTCGGCAAGTAGACTCTCAGGTAACTTACATATATCCTACGACGATTTTTGACATGCTTTTTCCATAAGCGTATTTTAAAGATACAAAAAGGTAAAAAGGAGAAAGCATGACGTACATGATTATGTACAACACCTTGATCGCGGTTGCGGCGGGCGTTGGGTTATTAGGCGTAGCCGGGTTGCTGCGCAAGATGCAGCAGAAAGAAGCTGTCGTAGCCGAAGGCTGGGCACTGCTATTTGGTGTGAACGGGTTTATCCTGACGGTTCTCGGGTTCATGGTGTCGGTCACATGGCCGTACAACGTAAAAGGGGCGCTCGACGCCAATATTTTGTTTGGCGAACCGGCCCTGGCATTCGGCGTGCTGCTGCTGGCGGCCTCGTTCTATCTGTGGCGTGAACGCGGCGCACTGCGGCTCGATAAGGTCCAGGGCGTTTTGAAACCAGTGTCACTGTACGTGTTTGCCATCGGTCTGGTCATGACGGCATGCGCTATCGCCTGGGCGCGTTACCGCTTGGGTGCTGCGCCTCCGTTCGAGCCGATCAGCGGCCGCTTTAGTGACTACCCAGTGTTTGAGTCGACTTTCCTGGCGGTACTATACGGCCTGGTTGCGCTCGGCGCGCTGCTCTTTCCGCTGGCACTCAGCAAACAAAACCAAAACGTCTGGAAGACGGTCCGCTACTGCTGGCTGGTCGCCGGAATCGTATTTCTTGGGTTCGGTGCGCTCAACTACTACACGCACATCGGCATGATCCAAAACTCAACCACGGGCACCGACTACAAATACTAGTCGGAGCCCTAAACAAAAAACACCTGTTCAGGCACGGGTGTTTTTTGTTGTAATAATAGCAATGGTGGGGGCGGTTGGAATCGAACCAACTACCAAGTGGTTATGAGCCGCCTGCTCTAACCGATGAGCTACGCCCCCGACTTCGGTTATTATAGCGTATTGCTATCTGTTAGGCTATACTAAAGAAAAGCCATGAAAAACATAAACATCCGAAAATGGTACTATCACTTCCGCCATCGTTACGTCACGATGAACAATATTGTCATTGCCGTAGCGTTGGTTATTGGCGCCAGCTGGACGTGGGGTTCGATCGGAATGATGCAGCGAAACTACAACCTGCAAAAAGAGGTCGACAGCAAAAAACGCGAGCAGCAACTGGCCGACCTGGAGGTACAAACGCTAAGCTACCAGCAGCACTACTACCAAAGCGCCGAGTACCAAGACCTTGCCATGCGTGAGCGGATGGGCGTGGCCGACGCCGGCGAAAAGGCGCTTATATTGCCGCCAAACAGCCAGGCTGCCAAAGACGCCGACAAGGAGACGAGCGGTAAAAGGACAGTGGTCGTCCCTGAAAGCAACTTCCAGCAGTGGGCGAACTTCTTGTTTGGGGCGAATAAAGGCGATATCTAGCACAAAGAAAAATACTCATCGCAATTGATGAGTATTTTTCATGGTAGCGGGGGCAGGATTCGAACCTGCGACCTCTTGGTTATGAGCCAAGCGAGCTGACCGGGCTGCTCTACCCCGCGATATCTTGTTTAATAGTACCAGATGTAGGGGCGTATTGCAAGCGTAGGGGCTAGCTGAGCTTGGCGCTCGCGACGCGAACGGCTTCGCTCCAGCTGAGGAAAGCATGTGGCGTGGCGGCAAGCTGGGCGGCGGTCAGCTGGTATTTGACGGCCAGGGCGATCTCGTGGACGATCTCGGCGGCGTGCGGCGCGACGACCGTTCCGCCAAGGAGCACTCCCTTTTTGTCGGTGATGAGCTTGACGAACCCGTCGCGAAAGTCGCTGGTGTTGCTGCGGGCAATGATGTTAAGCGGTGCAACGGCTTTGTTGATTGGCAGGTCGCGCTTGAGGCAGTCATCTTCAGAAAGGCCGACTGAGGCGACGCCCGGGAACGTAAAGGTAAGCCGAGGCGTTGCGGTGTAGTCCGGCGTGGTGCGCGACTTGGGGTTTAACAGGTTGTGTGCGGCCACACGGCTTTCAAGCAGTGCCGTGTGCGTGTGGCTGCTGTGGCCAAGCACGTCGCCGGCGGCGTAAATATGCCGGGCGCTTGTTTGCAGGTGGTCGTCAACCTCGATGCCTTTTGGCGTGTAGGCGACGGTCGCATTCTCGAGGCCAAGATCAACCGAGGGCACGCGGCCGGTAGCGATCAAAACATCGTCGACATGAATGGACTTTTCGACACCGCCGCGACTGAAGGTGACGCGTTTGCCGACGCCGTCTTTTACCACCATGAGGGTGCGGGTTTGCGTGAGGGAGGTGACGCCTTTTTGCTCTTTAAGCAGGCGTTCCATGAGGGCGCCGACTTCTTCGTCCTCTTGCGGCAAGATACGGGCGGCGATTTCGGCCAGGTAGACTTTGGTCCCAAAGATAGCCATGAGCTGGGCAATCTCGACGCCGATCGTGCCAGCGCCAATGATGTACAGGCTCTTGGGCGGGCGGATAGCCTCGAGGATAGTGCGCGGTGTCAGATAGGCGACGTCCTCGATGCCCTGGATATTCGGCGCGACCCAGTGCGAGCCGGTAGCGATCAGGAACTTTTCGGCCGAGAGGTGGCGGCGGGCGACGCTGATTTCGTTTGGCGAGAGGAAGTGGGCGCTGCCGTGGTAGGTGTCGATACCTTCGTTCTCGTAATATTTGCGGTTGCCACCGGCGCCGGTGCGCTTTACCGCCAGGTCCTTCCAGGCACGAAGTGACGGGTAGTTATACCCCATGGTGTTGGAGCGCAGGCCAAAGCGCGAGCCGTGGCGGGCTTCGTCGTAGAGTTGGGCGGCGTGAAGGAGGGCTTTGGTCGGT
>DASTSD010000083.1:0-5259 GCA_035760845.1 Saccharimonadales bacterium (SeqCode)
CCTGGTGATTTTCCTTGGCATCTTTATTTACGTGTCGCAAATGGTGCAGCGCGGTAAGTACAACCGCTTCGTCGGCCTTGTACAGTGGGCGTTCGAGGGGATGCTGTCGCAGATTTACAGCGTTATCCCCGACCCAAAGACCGCTCGTCGCATCGCGCCGCTGGCGATTACATTGTTCTTTTACGTACTGATTTCGTACTGGATGAGCGTACTGCCCGGCCTTGAGACAATCAGCTATAACGAAGTGCCTATCCTGCGCAGTATCGCGGCCGACATGAACTTTACGTTCGCCATTGCCTTTTTGGCGCTGATCATCACCCAGATTTATGCGATCCGCGCACACGGCCACATCGGCAATCTCAAGCGCTACCTGCGTAACCCGCTCAAGGACCCTATCGGTTCGTTCGAGGGTTTTCTAGAGCTCATTGGTGAGGTGTCGCGTTACTCGGCACTGAGCCTGCGTCTTTTCGGTAACTGTTTTGCCGGCGAGATCCTGCTGATTATCATTGGCGCGCTGACGAGCTACCTGTCGGTGGTGGCGCTGCCGGTCTTCATGGGATTTGAGCTGTTCATCGGCTTTATCCAGGCGTACGTGTTCTTTATCCTGACAGTCATCTTTACCGCGCTTGCGACTGACGCCCACGGCGGCGAAAAAGCGCACCCCGAACACACTTCCCAACCCGACCATTCCTCTACCGATCTGCCCTCAAAAGCTGCCCCGGTAAGAGAATGATATAATTTAAGGTAATAACAAAAGGAGATACATAAATGGATCAATTAGCATTCGGACTGACATACGCCCTGCCAGCACTTGGTGCCGCACTTGGCGTTGGTTTTATCGGTGCAGGTGCCCTGAACGCCCTTGGCCGCAACCCGGAAAAACTAAGCGACATCCGCACGTTGATGATTACCGCCATCGTCTTCTCAGACTCACTGGCAATTATCGGTATCGTCGTTGCGATCATCGCGAAGTTTCTCTAGGAGTTAGCCTAGATGAGTATACTGGCACAATTCGCGCATGCTGAAGAGGCTGCTCACGAGAGCGACATCTTTTCGGCATTGGGTATCGACTGGAAGATGCTTGTCTTTCAGCTGGTTGCCTTTGTCGTTTTGGTCTGGCTGCTCGGCAAGTTCGTCTACCCCAGCCTGATGAAGGCCGTCGACAAGCGCCAGGCTGATATCGAGTCGAGCGCAAAGGCTGCCGACTCTGCCCGCGAGCAGGCTGACAAAACCAAGGCTGAGGTTGAAAAGCTGCTCTCGCAGGCAAAGCGTGACGCGAGCGATATCCTGGCAACCGCCAAGGAAGAAGCGAACGCAACCGTCGAGGCGGCTAACGCCAAGGCTAAAACGCGTGCCGAGCACATCGTTGCCGAGGCCCACGAAGAGCTTCAAAAAGATATTACCGCAGCCCGCAAGGCGCTTCACAACGAGACGATCGAGCTGGTTGCCATGGCGACCGAAAAGGTCGTTGGTAAGTCTATGAACGCCAAGCTCGACAAAGAGGTTATCTCTAGCGCTGTCAAGGAGGCTAAGTAGCCTATGGCCGCACGTGTGTCACGCCGCAAGATTGCCCTGTACGTAACGCAGCAGCTTCTCGGGGGCGCCAAGCAAAAGGCGGTCATGAAGGAAGTCGCGGCTTTTCTGGTAGAAACCAGGCGGACACGCGAGCTCGACCTTGTCATTCGTGATATCGAAGGCGAGCTAGCCGCAAACGGTATTGTCGTGGCCGACGTGCTGAGCGCTTACCCGCTCGGCGACGAACTTAAAAAAGAGGTAGCCCGGCTTGTCGGCGCAAAAGACCTGCAGCTGCGCGAGACGATCGACCCGAGCGTTCTTGGCGGCATGCGCGTCAGCGTCCCCGGTCGGCGTTTTGACGGCACGATCCGGCACAAACTAGAAGCATTAAAAGCAAAGCAAATATAAGGAAGAGGAACATGGCTGATATAGCAGTAACAGAACTGTCGAAAGAACTCCGCGACGCGATCGCGGGGCTTGAGACGTCTGAAGGCCTCGAGAAAGTCGGAATCGTTACCCGCGTCGGCGACGGTGTCGCCTGGGTACACGGCCTGCGTGAGTGTGGGTTCTCCGAAATGCTCGAGATCGAAACGGGCGAAGGCGTCATCGAAGCATTCGCACTTAACTTAATGGAAGACGAAATCGGTGCCGTACTTCTTGGCAGCGACGAGCACGTGAGCGCCGGTAACACGGTCCGCCTGAAGGGTACCGTACTTGAAGTGCCTGTTGGCCCTGAGCTGCTTGGCCGTATCGTCGACCCGCTTGGACGCCCGCTTGACGGTGGTCCGGCAATCAAGACCAAGCAAATGGGTCTCGTCGAGCGCGAAGCTGTCGGCGTTCTTGGCCGTAAGCACGTGCACGAACCGCTCATGACCGGTATCGTCGCTATCGACTCGATGTTCCCTATCGGCCGTGGCCAGCGTGAGCTGATTATTGGTGACCGCCAGACCGGTAAGACGGCAATCGCCATCGATACCATGATCAACCAAGCCCGCCAAAAGACCGGAGTGGTGAACGTCTACGTTGCCATCGGTCAGAAGCTTTCTAAGATCGCCCGCCTCGTTGACCGCCTCAAGCAAGAAGGCGTGATGGAGCAGACGATCATCGTTGCGACCGGTCCAAGCGACCCAGCCTCGATGCTGTATCTGGCGCCATACGCCGGTACTGCCATGGGTGAGTACTTCCGCGACAACAAAGAACACGCGCTCATGATTTACGACGACCTGACCAAGCACGCCGTTGCCTACCGTCAGATGTCGCTCCTCCTCCGCCGCCCACCAGGACGCGAGGCATTCCCAGGTGACGTGTTCTACCTGCACTCCCGCCTGCTGGAGCGTTCAGCCAAGCTGAGCGACGAGCTCGGCGCAGGTAGCCTGACAGCGCTGCCTATCATCGAGACCCAGGCTGGTGACATCTCGGCTTATATTCCGACCAACGTCATCTCTATTACCGACGGTCAGATTTTCATGGAAACCGACCTGTTCTACCAAGGTATCCGCCCTGCTATCTCGGCCGGTCTCTCTGTGAGCCGTGTCGGTGGTGACGCTCAGACCAAGACGGTCAAGAGCGTCAGCGGTCACCTCAAGCTCGGCCTGAGCCAGTTCCGCGAACTTGCCAGCTTTGCCCAGTTTGGTAGTGACCTCGACGAAGCGACCAAGTCGCAAATCGAACGCGGCCAGCGCCTGACCGAACTGCTCAAGCAGCCGCAATACCAGCCAATGGGCGTCTGGGAACAGGCTGCCAGTATCTTTACGGTGAACGAAGGCCTGTTCGACAACGTGCCTGTTGCCAAGATCAAAGACGCGCAAGCGGCGCTTCTTACCAAACTGTGGTCAGAGCACAAAGAGGACATGCGCACCATGAACAAAGGTGCTGAAAAGGTCGAAAAAGACAGCGCTACCGCCAAGCTGATTACCAAGGTCGCTAAAAGCGTCGCCAAGGGATTCGAGGGCTAGACCGTGGCTTCACTGCGGCAATTGAAACAGCGTATCCGCTCGGTGAAAAACACCAAGCAGATCACTAAAGCCATGCAGCTCGTTGCCGCGAGCAAGATGCGTCGTGCCCAGGATATCGACAAGGCATCGACGCCGTATTCGCACGCAGCGAGCGAGCTGCTGACCTACCTCGCCAGCCAAGGCGTGACGCGCGACCACCCGCTGTTCGTGCAGCGCAAGGTGAACACCCGCCTGCTGATCGTTATTTCGGCAGACAAGGGGTTGGTTGGTGCTTATAACGCCAACGTCCTCAAGGCGTACCTGCGCGAACTAAGCGCCGACAAGAAGGCCGGCGTGAGCAACCAGACGATCACCGTTGGTCGTAAGTCGTCGCAGTTCGCCGCCCGCCTCAAAGACGTACGAGTCGTGGGCGTGTACGAGCAGCTGCCCGACCGTCCGGAAGGTAGCGAGCTTCGCGCCATCCTGGATACGGCCCGCGAGCAGTTCATTAGTGGCGACGTGGACGCGGTAGATATCATCTTTACCGAGTTCCGCAGCAGCATCGACCAACAGGTCAAGGTGCAGCGCATCTTGCCAGCCGGCTTCACCGAGACAGAGGTCAGTCAAGAAGTGCGCGAGGCGCTGTACGAGCCGGACGTCGAGACGGTACTTAACGAAACCGTCTACCGTCTGATCGAAGCGCAGATATTTCAGGCGCTTCTGGACGGTAAAGCCAGCGAGTACAGCATGCAGATGATCGCCATGAAAAACGCCACCGACAACGCCAGCGAGCTCGCCGACGACCTGACGATGGCGATGAATAAAGTCCGCCAAGGCGCGATTACCCAGGAATTAGCAGAAATATCAGGCGGCGTAGAGGCCCTCAGTGAGTAAAGGAGAAACTATGAGTAAAGAGACGACGAACGGTCGCATCATCCAGGTCGTGGGTGTGGTGATCGACGTAGAATTCAGCAACAAAAAGCTGCCAAAGATGTACGAGGCGTTGCACGTACAGCTTAACGGCAAGACCGTGACGCTTGAGGTCGCCCAGCACCTCGACGAGCGTACCGTGCGCACCATTGCCCTGTCGGGTACTGACGGCCTGCGCCGTGGCGACGAAGTCGTTGCGACCGGTGCGCCAATTAGCGTTCCCGTGGGCGAAGGCACCCAGGGCCGCATGTTCAACGTGACTGGTGATCCTATCGACGGCCAGCCAGCACCAAAGGGTCCTAAGGCGCCGATTCACCGCGAACCGCCTGCGCTTTCCGAGCAGTCAAACAAAGCCGAGATCCTCGAGACCGGTATTAAGGTCATCGACCTCATCGCGCCGCTCGCCAAGGGTGGTAAGGCCGGCCTCTTCGCCGGTGCTGGTGTCGGTAAGACCGTGCTTATCCAGGAGCTGATCAACAACATCGCCAAGTTCCATAACGGTAACTCTGTGTTTGCCGGTGTTGGTGAGCGTACCCGTGAAGGTAACGACCTCTACCACGAAATGGAAGACGCCGGCGTGCTTGGTAAGACAAGTCTCGTATTCGGCCAGATGAACGAACCACCTGGAGCCCGTCTTCGCGTGGCGCTTTCCGGCCTGGCTATGGCCGAGGCCTTCCGTGACGAGGGTAAGGACGTATTGCTCTTCGTTGACACCATCTTCCGTTACACGCAGGCCGGTGCCGAGGTGTCCGCCCTGCTGGGCCGTCTGCCTTCCGCCGTGGGTTACCAGCCAAACCTGGCCGAGGAAATGGGCCAGCTGCAGGAGCGCATTACATCGACTCGCCAGGGTTCAATTACATCCGTGCAGGCCGTATACGTG
>DASTSD010000084.1:0-3460 GCA_035760845.1 Saccharimonadales bacterium (SeqCode)
AGAGCGGGCTTAGCTGCGCAGGATTTTGAGCGCTTCGTCGAGAACGGTAGCTTCCTTTTTAAGGCCATTGGCTTCACGCTTTTTTAGCTCGCGCTCGAGCCATTCGATATGCTGCTCGCGGGGACTTTTTACCAGCTCGCTTTTTACTACTTCAAGCGAGCGGGCAGAATTGTCTTTTTTGCGCAGCAGGCCATGGGCGATCAGGGCGTCAACGTGCACGGCGACCGTCGAGACCGACTTGTAATCGAGTGCGCGCATGACCTCACGGTAGCTTGGCCCGTAGCCGTTGCCTTTGATGAAGCTATCGATATATGCAAACAGTTCGCGCTGTTTTTTACTTGGCCGTGCGTCTTGCATGTTTTCCTCCTAATGCTACTGCAGCTATGCCCCACCATACGATTGACACCGTGTCGTCGGCCCAAACTGGCAACAGCAAGCCTATGCCAGCAAGCGCGATGCCGCTGGCAAACACGCCTAGGGGCAGCCAATCCTGACGGCGCTTCCACAGACGGGATAAAATTAACACGAAGATAATGAGGAACAAGCCAAGCCCCAACCAGCCCGCCTCGTGAGCAACGAAAAGATATTGGTTTTCAACGACATCATGCGCGCCGCTAAAGAGCGAGGCCGAACCCGTGCTACCGATTCCCTCACCAAACGGATGCTGGAGGAATTGCGCCCAGCCACTGGTGAGCGATTCGACGTGGTCGTCGTTGGAGCTAATGGCACTGCCGCCATGAGGGTTTTCGTGCAACAACACGTTAGATACAAAATAACTATTCCTTGCCATAGCTAGGCTGCCAACGATAGCTAGAGCCACGACAGCTGTCGCTATCCACGCTCGAGCTGGTAGCTTGCGCGCGTAGGCAAGTACAAACACAAGCAGTACACCAAAAATCCCTGCTACAAGCGCACTGCGCGAATAACTTACCCACAACGCCACGCTGGCACATATCACGAGTACCGCGTACGCCAGCTTATGATAGCTCGTGTCCAGCCAGCTCCGTTTTCGTACCCAAACGGCCGCCAGGGTCGCCAGTATGATTCCGGCATAGGCGCCCAGTGGGTTGGGGCCGCGAAGCGTGCTGTTCTCGCGTATGAAGTTGGGATTTTTATCGACGGTCAAATAGGGCTGAATAGTATCCTTACCGTACCCTATGTGCGACAGGATGTCGGGCGGCAAAAACAGTTGTAGCGTAGCAAAGCCAGTCACTATAAACGCACCCGCCACGCCGACTCGCACGAACCAGCGGCGGTAACCCGGCAGTATTCGTACGGCCGTATATGCAAGCGTAAAGAATAGCACGTACCGAAGATCGATCGCTATGCCTGCCGCAGTTGCTGCCCCGCCTTGATAAAACACCGGTACCAGCAAAAAGTGCAGCCCCGCATACGCCAAAATTACCCTAAACAGCCAATCGCCAAGGAGCTCACCCCACAGTTTGCGACGGGTAACAATAGCCAGCGCGAGCGGAATACACGCCACCAAAATCAGCTCTTTCCACACCTTTATTCCCAAGGAAAGATCAGGCCAGAGCGTCCCCAGCCCCACGCTGAGCGGCGCATGAACAACGATCCCTCCAAATACCACCAGCAGGAGGGCGACAAACAGTTTTTCAAGCTTAGACGCTTTCATTAACTCTAGTGTAGCGGAAAAATGGTATAATAGCACCTACAGATGCCGTCTAAAAACACCAAGTTCTATAGCCTCATCCTGATGATTGCCGACTTTACGGTCTTAATCTTGGCGTTCGGCTTGGCGTACGTGGTTCGCGTCCAGTACGACCACCGCCCGCTCGTCTCGCAGGTGTATGCGCTCGAGTACTTCCGCACGTTTTTGCTGATCGCGCCGTTTTGGATCCTTATTTTTGCTTCACTCGGACTTTACCAGGCGACTACTTACAACCGCCGGCTTGTCGAATGGGGCAAGATTGCTATCGGAACGTTCATTGGTATCCTGCTGATTATCGGGTGGGAGTACGTAACGGGCAGGCATATCTTCCCGGCCCGGCTCGTCGCCGCATACGGCTTTGGCGCGTCATTCATATTGGTGCTTGTAGCGCGCGAGTTCCTGCGCCTGGTACGCAGCTGGCTGTTTTATCGTAACTGGGGCACGAGCCGTGTACTGATCATTGGCGACTCAGAAGCAACTCGCGACATCGCCGACAATCTCTCGGACACCTATCATAGTGGTTACAAAATCGTGGCTATTGCCGGACCAAAAAAGGTCATCCCGCCAGGGCTTGAGGTTGAACATTTCAGCTCGGTCGATAAGGCGCTCGAAAAGATCAAAGAACTTCGCATTACGACCATCATCCAAACCGACCTGTACGATTCGACCGAGCGCAACCAGCGCATCCTTGGCGCAGCGCAGGTCAACCACATCGGCTACAACTTTATCCCGGGTGAGCCTGAGTTTTACACTGGCAAAAACACGGTCGACATCTTTCTTGGCTACCCGATGATTTCGGTCAGCCAAACGCCGCTGATTGGCTGGGGTGGTATCTTCAAGCGGTTGTTTGATCTTGTTGCGACGTCTATTATTGTCATCATCCTCTCACCCCTCTTTTTGCTGCTCATTATTCTACAAAAGATATTCAACCCGGGGCCTATCTTTTACGCCGCCAATCGCTTGACCCGCTATTCACAGCCGTTCGGCATGTTGAAGTTCCGTAGTATGCGCCCAGAATTCGGCAGCAAAGATGCCGTCCAGGATTTCAAGGATATGGGCCGCCCCGACCTAGCTGCCGAATACGAAAAAAACCGCAAGATTCTCAGCTGCCCAGACCCGCGAATCACGCCGTTCGGTCACTTCCTGCGCCGCACATCGCTCGACGAACTGCCTCAGCTGTTCAACGTACTTAAGGGCGAGCTTAGCCTTGTCGGCCCGCGTCCGATCGAACCGATCGAACTGCCACGCTATAAAGACCGCGGCGCGCTGCTGCTTAGCGTTCAGTCTGGCGTTACAGGCCTGTGGCAAGTCTCAGGCCGAAACGACCTGTCATTCGAACAGCGCGTCGAGCTTGAGCTTTACTACGCCCAAAACTGGAGCTTTTGGCTCGACCTAAAAATCATGCTCAAAACCCCTGGCGCACTGCTTAAACGGCGCGGCGTTCCGCAGGCCAAGGCAAACCATGACAAATAAACCGCCAAAAATCGCCATCGTCGCAGAATTTTTAACCGTCATGGGCGGTGCTGAACGCGTCGTGTACGAGCTTCACAAGGCATTTCCAAACGCTCCGATTTACACCGCCATTTACGACGAAGAGCGGGTGCTCCCTGAGTTCAAAAAACTCGATGTCCGAACCACGTGGCTGCAAAAATTCCCTAGAAAACTCCGCAAAATGTACAAGCTATTTCCTACGCTGCAGGTAAAAGCATTTCGCGACCTTGACCTGAGCGAGTTCGATATCATCATCACCAGCTCCTACCTAAACGCCAACCAAGTGCGAAAAACGCG
>DASTSD010000085.1:0-2639 GCA_035760845.1 Saccharimonadales bacterium (SeqCode)
TTAGTTCGCGCTGGTTTACCAATCCCAATGACATCCGCACCATCCACACGGCCGATATCATTCCGGTTGATCTCAACAGCTTGCTTTACATGCTCGAGGAGGCTATCGCCGAGACCTACCGTTTGCTGCGCCAGCCGCTGCTGGCTGGTAAGTTCCACGCCGCCGCCGAGCAGCGCCTAAAGGGCGTGCAGCAGTACTGCTGGAGCGACGCGGAGGGATTCTTCGTGGACTATAACTTCCATCATAACCAGCCGACCGGCCACCTCACGCTTGCCGGCGTATTTCCGCTGTATGCCAAAATGGCTACCTCCAAGCAGGCGAGTGCCGTCGCCAAAAAGCTCGAAGAGCAGTTCCTAAAAGAAGGCGGCCTCGTTACTACGCTTACCGAAACCGGCCAGCAATGGGACGCGCCAAACGGCTGGGCGCCGCTGCACTGGGTGGCGATCGAGGGGCTTCGTAACTACGGCCACCATAAACTGGCCGACGAGATCAAGCGCCGCTGGATCGAGACGAACCTGCGGGTCTTCAGCGAAAAAGGCAAAATGGTCGAAAAATACGATGTCGTCAACCCGACCGCGCTTGGCGGTGGCGGCGAATATCCCCTGCAAGATGGTTTTGGCTGGACTAACGGCGTCCTGGCCGCACTCCTTAAAGAAGACGGCAAAAACTAGCGCAGCTGGTCGACGATTTTTTCAGAGATGAATTTGACGCCTTCGATGAAGGTCTTGGTCTTTGGCGGCGTATTGTAGATAGTGCTGTGCAGTACCTGTTCGTAACGTTCGACCATGCGCTCCAGCGTGAAATTATTTTCGACGTGCTGGCGGCAATCACGGCGTTTGATCTTGCCGATATTCTCGATAGTGTCAATCATTTCCGAGGTGTTCTCGACGATAAAGCCGGTCTTGCCGTCCTCGACGACCTCTGGCACTGAGCCGCGGCGGAACGCGATGATAGGCGTACCGCAGGCCATCGCTTCGGCCATAGTGAGACCGAACGGCTCTTCCCAGCGAATTGGTACGAGCAGCGCGGCGGCTTTTTGGTAGTACTTGGCAAGCTGTGCCTTGTCGATCAGTCCAAGGTAAAGGATCTTGTCGTTCAGGTGTGGCTTGATGTGCTCGTCAAAGTACCACTGGTTGACCGGAGTATACTGGCCGGTAATAATCAGCCGGCGGCCGGTTTGCAGCGCCACTTGCACGGCTTCTTTGACGCCCTTTTCAGGCACGATACGACCGGCATACATCAGGTAATCCTCGGCTTCTTCGCTAAAGGTGAAGAGCTCGGTATCGATACCGTTATAAATGGTGTCGGCGTACGGCAGGTCGGGTGAGTCACGGCGCTGGCTGTTGCTAATAGAGATAAAATGCTGGTTCGGCGAGAGGTTCATCTCTATAAGCTGGCGGCGTTTTTCGTCTAAAAAGTCGTGAATGACGTAGAGTACTGGCACCTTAGGGTAAAGCTTAGCAAACCCCATGGCGGATTCTGGGTGGTGGAACACGAGCGCGTCAAACTCGCCGGCCTTGGCGCGTTCGAACATGTCGCGCACCATGAACTGGTCGTAAAGGCTAGGGATATAATCCTGAAAGAGGTCGGTCGTGGCAATCATCTCGTAAAGCTGCTGTGCGGTCGATACGAGCGGGCGGACATTGTTTGTAATGACCTTAACGCCATTTCCAAGCTGTGTCCCCTCCGGTCCAAAAAAGGTGATATCGTGGCCACGGGCACTTAAACCCTCGGCAATTGATACTGCAACTCCTGTGGGTGAGTAGGCGATGTCATTCGGCACCGGCGAGGCCATAAAGGCTCTCACCATCATGGCAATTTTCATAAACTACATACTTCCATTGCTGTCTTTTCCTATTATACCACGCACGTGAACCGCAATGTATATAGTTTATGTGTCGACAGGGGTAAGAATGCAAGCACGAGCGATTTGCTACAATAAGGCTATGGCCAGATGGCAAGATGTAAATGGCATTTATCAGATTTATCCGCGCAGCTTCAAAGATGCGAACGGTGACGGCATCGGCGACCTGCCCGGCATTACCGAAAAGCTCGGGTACCTTAAGGGCGACGAAGGGTCGCTTGGTATTGATGCCATCTGGATATCACCGTTCTTCACGTCGCCAATGGCAGATTTTGGCTACGATGTATCCGACTATATGCAGGTCGACCCGATCTTTGGTACGTTGGATGATTTCAAGGCGCTGCTAGGCGAAGCGCACCGGCGCGAAATTAGAGTCATGATCGACTACGTACCCAACCACACCTCCGACCAGCATGCGTGGTTCTTGCAGTCGCGAGCCAGCCGCGACAACCCAAAGCGCGACTGGTATATTTGGCGCGACCCAAAGCCCGACGGTAGTCCGCCAACCAACTGGTTGAGCGTGTTTGGCGGCTCCGCCTGGGAGTTCGACCAGGTGACCGGCCAGTATTACCTGCACAGTTTTTTGAAGCAGCAGCCCGACCTCAACTGGGAAAATCCAGAGGTGCGAAAAGCCATGACCGGCGTGCTGGATTTTTGGCTTTCGATGGGCGTGGACGGCATACGGGCGGACGCCGTGCGCTGGATGTCTAAAGATACCGAGTTTCGGGATAATCCGCTCAATCCCAACTACCGCCCGGGCCAAGATCCGTACCAC
>DASTSD010000086.1:0-5436 GCA_035760845.1 Saccharimonadales bacterium (SeqCode)
GGCGCTGGTACGAGCGCAGAACATCGACGTGACGAACTTTGAGGGCCAGTTAAACGACTTTCGCGATTCGTTTGGCCGCAGCTACCGCCTGGCCTCGGAGCGTTTCAGCGACGCTGTGGCGAGCATCGACAAATCGATCGCGCAGCTGCAAAAGACCAAGGAAAACCTGCTCAAATCTGAAGATCACTACCGCATTGCAAATAACAAGGCCGAAGACCTCACTGTCAAAAAGCTCACGCGCGACAACCCCACAATGGCGGCAAAATTCGCCGACCTGAACAAAAACCAATAAAAAACACAGCAACCTGCCGCGTGTCATGCAGAATCATTCGGTGTGGCCGCTCCCGCTCGGGAAGCGGCCACACCATCATCGTTGAGAACACTCGCACGGGTCAGCCCGTCCGCCTCCCAGACCGACGAACACCCAGGGCAACAGCACCGAGAGTGGCAGTACGGCTGCCACTCCGGTTCATCGCCAGGGCGACCGATCGATCTTGAGGGCTGCACGGTTCGTGCGACGTACCCCGCACATACTCGTACGGGTCGGCGAAAACGCCTCCGGCCATTTCAGGCACCTCCATCGCTCATCAATCGACTTGATAGGACTGTACCATATATGCTGACATTTGTCACCTTAGTCACACCAGAGAAGTTGTTCGAAATGATATAGAACAAAAATAGAACATTTGTTCGAAAACTAAGAACAGTCAGAAATCATGCCCAGACATGCCATCTGGGCCTGAAGCGTATCCAGCAGTAAATACTCGTAAAATCCACAAATAAGAAACCATGCAGCCAAAGCCTGGAATACGGAAGCCGGGCATAATGAGGGAGAATAAAAACGAAGTGCAGGTACGCAGGGCAGCGAAAATAAATAAAACAACGCGTGAAAGGTCACAAACATGAATATAGATTATGGGTCGCACAATGTACCTTTTGCGACATTAACTATATAAAACAAAGACGATTAAGCATACCTCCAAACCAACTGCCAATAAGCCGATATGTACTATGCGGGGCGTAGTACTCGCTGCACTGCCACGTGTACGTACACTGTTTTGGTTTTGTTCGCGTACTACTTGTCATACTTACCAGCAGACCCTTGGCCACCTCCAGTATTACGAGAGACCCCCTGAATCAACCCAAG
The DNA here is from genome assembly GCA_035760845.1 of Saccharimonadales bacterium (SeqCode). Taxonomy (GTDB): domain Bacteria; phylum Patescibacteriota; class Saccharimonadia; order Saccharimonadales; family Saccharimonadaceae; genus CAMLKC01. The sequence continues at coordinate 1,148 of DASTSD010000086.1, forward strand.
CCAGCCGCTCAAGTTACCGTGAGTTTTCCACAATTCTATTTGCATTTATGTGCATTTGATTTTTTTATATTTCGTAGTGTCGTATAGTTTTTTGACTTTTATTGCGATTTGCATTTTGATATTTTTTTATTGCCCTACTCCCTACTCTTGCTCCCCTTTTTTATATATTTGCTTTTTTGTTATTTTGATATGATAGTATAGTTTTTTGGCACTTCACATCAAGTAGAACAAAAATAGAACACTCTTCAAAAGAGAAAAGAAGTGCTACCGCTCGCCCGCCCCTACCGGTAAAAGGCTTCGCCGCTCACGCGGACGTCGAGATACTTGGGCGATTGCCCGTGTGCCTTAAGCCAACGGATAGCGCGGTCCATATCCTCGACCTGCTCCCCTGCTCCGCGGTCGATGGAAAGTTTGATCGGATAGCTAATACCCTTTATTTGCAGTTCGATCTGCCGGGTGGTGCCAGCGGGAATGATAACAGACCGCACCCTGTAACCGCGCTGCTTAGCGAGTTCAACCGCGCGGCCCACAAAGCCAAGGAAGCGGTTGCTGGCGATCGCCTGGCCGGCCTCCACCTGAATGCCACTTTTGTCGACCACCTGCACAGCAGGGGTCGTAAAGTAATTGCGCGTGAACGCCGTACCGGAGCTATCGACATATTGCTGCTTGCCATTAATCGTCCAACCGACCGTCGGCTCACGCAGCTCAACAACAAAAGTGGATTTACCGAGACCGGCGCTGCCGTCGAGCGACACTGAGGCAATCTCTGGTGCCTGCTCGGCGATATACGCGCTCAGGTGCTCGGTATTGGTCATGAAACGCAGGCGTTCCAGCGGTTGGGTCGATAGGTACGATTCGATGATTTTGGTATAGCTATCGTCGAGCTGCTGCGAAACATCGGTCGCACGCACCACCACGCCAGCCGTGAACTGCGAGATCAGGAAGAACAATATTCCTGCGCTAGACAATACCAGCAGCAGCGTCGCACCGATATGACGGCGTTGCTGCGCCAGTTCGTGCGCTTGGACACGCGGCGATTTGATCTGCGCGTTGGATTCGCCGGGACTACTGATTTGCGACGACGAGCTGCCAGTCAATGTACGGTTACGGCGGAACGAATACCGCTCGTCAAATTCATCCTTATGCTGCTCGACATCACGAACAGGCGCCTGGCGGCGGCGCGGAAGATCTTTTTGTTTTTTAGAAAATAACGCCATTACTAGTGTTATTGTAACAGACTTATGCTTATTTTGCCGCCTCTAGCACTAGGTCGGCCATATCACTGGCGGCCTCGGGGCGAGCGAATTCGTGGAATTTTTTGCTCATGCCGCTCAGGCGCGCCGGGTTAGCAAGTAACGACGTCAGCGTATCAACCAGCAGCTGCGGGTTGGCGAACAGTTCGTGGTCGTCGATAATCTCAACGGCGCCATTTTCGGCATACACGCTGGCATTCTTTAGCTGGTGGCCGCCGGTTAAAAAGCCATTTGGCACAAGTACCGTCGGCTTAGCAAGCGCCGCAAGCTCCAGGATAGTCGTGGCACCGGCCCGGGTCACCACGACATCTGCTGCGCCGAGCAGCCGCGCCATACCAGTGCTTATAAAAGCGTGGAGCTGGTAGCGCGGGTCATCTTGGGGCGTGGTAGCACGCAGCTCGTCATACTGGGCCGTGCCAGAAATCAGTACCAGCGAAGTCATGTCGAGCAGCTCGTTCAAACGTTTTGCCACCGCGTCGTTGATGCGGCGTGCGCCCAGGCCGCCACCGGTTACTACGACAAGCGGACGCTTGGGATCAAACCCCAATTTTTGTTTGAGTTTTTGCCGGTCGGCTGGCGTAAACGGCGTGAATTCTTCGTTCACCGGAATGCCCACGTAGCGCGAAATTGACTTTGGATACGGATAAAACTTAAGCGGTGCACCGGTGCCAATCCGGGTCGCCCAGCGCGAAAGCACACGGTTGGTCAGGCCCGGGTGGGCGTCGGAGTCATGAATGACAAGCGGAATCCCTAGTACCTTTGCCGCCATGCCCACCGGCAGGCACACGAACCCGCCCTTGGTAAACACGACGTCCGGTCGCCACGAGCGGAGTTTCATGAGGCTCTGCAAAAACCCGAGCCCGATCAAAAAAGCATCGCGAATATTCGGCAGCACGATAGACACCGGCCGCAGCAGCTGGCGCCAAAGCGGCAGGTCGTTATAGCGGCGTAGTTTGCCCGAAAAGACCGTCTCGACCGGGATAGAATCGTCAAAGTGCCGCATGATGCTGCGGGCCTGCGGCGCAAACTTACGGTCGCACCAAAAACGGATCTCGACGGATTCGTCGCGCTTCTTAAACTCGCGTAGAACCGCGACTACCGGCGTAACGTGGCCGCCCGACCCCCCGCCGACTGCCAGGATTTTCATAATCTCTCTCCTTGTTTACTGAACCGTGAATGGTATACCGCGAAAGCTGGAACGCAAGGCCCAGGGCGCCGGCAATGAATATCATACTGGTACCGCCAAAGCTAAGCAGCGGCAGCGTGATCCCCGTAAGCGGAAACACCCCGATCATAGCGGCTACATTCAATATAACATGGGCCGCCAGCCACCCAAAAACGCCCGCCACGGCCAGTTTCATCCATACGTTCGTCAGATGATCAACGACCTTGAGCAGCCGCAGCAGTAGCGCCGTGAACAACGCCAGAATGACCGTCAGCCCCACGAACCCGAACGTCTCACCCATAATGGCGAAGACTGAGTCGTTGATAGCCTCGGGCAGATACCCCGTGGCCTGGACGCTGTTGCCGATCCCCACACCGAGCAACCCCCCGCTACCGATGGCAATTTTGGCGTGCGTAATGTGGTAGTTCGAATCGTTGATGTCCGAGCTGGAAGACGTATCACCGCCCAGGAATGTCATGACACGCTCGACACGGTGCGGCGCGATAATAATCATCAGCACGCCCAGCAAGAACGTCGCCCCAAGCAACCACAGCCCTACTTTTTTACTAACGCCGCTTACCATCATCATGGCCGCGATAATCGACAGCATCGAGATACCCGTCCCCATATCCTTTTGGATGACAATCACAAACAATACACCCACGAGCACCAGGGCGCCCAGCGGTATCAGTGTGCGGTTGACGTCATTAATCAACCCCTGTTGCACGCGCATACCTAAAAATCCGGCCGTAAACGCCAGCATGCCGAACTTTAGCAGCTCGGCTGGTTGCAGGCTGCCAAACGGCCCCAGCTCGAACCAGCGGCAGGCACCCAGGCTACACTGCGCGATTGCTTCGGCGTGCAGCAAGTTACCTGCAATAAACAGCAGCGCACAGGCCCCAATACCACCCAGTAGTATCTTGCCGGCATTCTTCTTTATCAGCTCGTAGGGCGTCAGCGCTAAAACGATGAACGCGCCGAGCGCCAGCAGCAAGCTCACCGCCTGCTTGACGAAAAAGTACACGCTCGTGTAGTAGTCGGTTCCGTAGGCATTGTTGAGCACCTCGGCGCGCTGTGGGCCGATAGCGTACATGATGATCAGGCCGAGCAACATCAGAAGGCCCATGTAGAGGGCAATCTGGTAGTCAGGGCGGTGACGGCGCACGACTGTTTGCGCCTCCCCTACCCTTTCTCTTAGCTGGTCGACCACCCGCATGATTTTAAACGTGGCCCCCGCTCAGTGCCAGCAGCACGCCGATAAACCCTGCCACGCAGCCAATCACCCAAAAACGCATCGTCACCTTGGTCTCTGGCCATCCCTTGGCCTCCAGGTGGTGGTGTACAGGAGCTGAGAGGAACACCTTGCGGTGAAACAGCTTTTTGCTGAGGATTTGGATAGAGCTCGAGCCAGCCTCGATCACGAAGATAAGACCGATTATCGGCAGCAGGAACAGCGTGTTCGTCAGCATCGCCACCACGCCAAGCGACGTGCCAAAAGCAAAGCTGCCCACGTCACCCATAAAGAACCGTGCCGGATAAATATTGAACCACAGATAGCTCAGCAGCGCGCCCACTACCGTAAAACAAAAGCCCGAAAGAAACAGATGGCCCTGCAAAAGCGCGATAATACCGAACGCGCCAAAACTCAGCGCCAGCAACCCGCCGGCAAGGCCGTCGAGCCCGTCACTGATATTCACGGCGTTACCCGTAGCAACTACCGCCAGTACAAACAGCGGCACGATCCACCAACCCAGCACGATATCACCAAGGTATGGCAAATGAATGCTATTGTAGCCGAGCTTCACATAAAAGAACCAGCCCAGCACCAGCGCCACGCCGGTAATCATGGCGAATTTCAGCCCCGAGCGCAG
>DASTSD010000087.1:0-4014 GCA_035760845.1 Saccharimonadales bacterium (SeqCode)
TCGGCGGCTGATGACGCGGTGGTGAGCCATTATCCGGACGAATCGCAAAAAGCACTCCTGGTTACAGCCAAAGATAACGCAGCTGTCGACGTCGCTTCTGGCACTATCCAGAACGTGACGGTAAACGCAGGCGAGGATACGATGGTCTCATTTACTCAAGCTACCATTTATAATCTTGTAGTGGCGAGTATCCGCAGCTCTTCAAGCGTAGAGGCCGGAACGGTACGCTCACTCGACGTGAAAGACGAGGGGAGCTGTCCGTCACGCGTGCGGAGCGCGCGGGTCAGCGTATGGAAAGTCACGGATGGCATGATGAGCTTTAATGGCCAAAAGAAGCCGGCGGCAACCATGGACAGCGGCTGCACGGAAATTGATATCGAAGGCGAGGAGGACGCACAGTGATAGAAGTAAAAAACGTCACCAAGACGTATGGCAAAAAACATAATGCCTTCCAGGCGCTAAAGGATGTGAGCTTTACGATCCCGAGCGGTGCCAGCGTGGCGATCCTGGGCAAGTCCGGGTCAGGCAAATCAACGCTCATGCACGCCATGAGCGGGCTCGACCGGCCCGAGACGGGCGAGGTGGTTATTGACGGCAGGAACATTTTGAAGCTCAGCCAAAAGCAAGTCGACCTGTTCCGTTCGCACCGTATGAGCTTTATTTTCCAGAGCTTTTTCGTGCAGGCGAACGAGTCGTGCTACGACAATGTCAGCCTGCCGCTCGAGATTGCCAACGTGCCGGCGCGCGCCCGCGACAAAAAAATCATTGCCGCGCTGGAGGCGGTCGAGCTGCTCGACAAAAAGAAGTCGCGCGCCCGCGACCTTTCGGGCGGCCAAAAGCAGCGCCTGGCAATTGCCCGCGCTATCGTGAACGAGCCGAAAATATTGTTCGCCGACGAACCGACTGGCAACCTGGACAGCGCGACCGGCGCCGTGGTCGAGGACCTGCTATTTGGTTATAACAAAAACAAAGGCGCGACGCTGATCATCGTGACGCACGACCCCGAGCTTGCCGCCAAATGCGACATGCGCATTAACGTCAAGGACGGTATCGTCGAATCGATTGAAACGTCGAAAGGGAGGACGAAATAATGAAAACCCGTGATATCATTCGCCGCGCCGGCAAAAGCCTGCGGCACGCCAAAGTCCGTACGCTGCTGACGAGCCTGGCGATCAGCGTGGGCGCATTTACCGTGACCGTAGCGCTGGCCGCGGGGGCGGGTGGCCAGGCGTACACCGACTCGCTCGTCAAGAACAACGGTGACCAGCGGAGCCTGACGGTCTTTCCAAAGGCCGACGAAAGTGACAGCGACGCGCCAAAAGTCCATGACTCGGCCGCCTCGACCAAGCAGGGTGTTTTGACCGATAGCGATATCGAGACGCTGAAAAAGGTGAAAGGTGTGGGCGAGATCACGCCGGCATACAACATCAGCGCAGCCTACATGACCCGCGGCGACGAAAAGTACGACACTGGCATCGCCATGAAAGTCGACCGTACGACCATGCCGCTGGCTGCTGGATCGCTTAGTGATAACCAAGTGCCAGCTGGCGGGGTGGTGGTTCCCGAATCATACCTGGACGCGCTTGGCTTCAAGGACGCCAAAGCTGCGATCGGCAAAACCCTGACCGTTCGCGTTGAAAAGCCCGGCGCGGGGTTTGGCACGGCACCGGAAGGCAAGGACTTTACGTTCAAGGTTGTTGCCGTCAGCAAAAAATCCGCGACGGTGCTGCACTACACGGCCGAGCTGAATATCTCGACCCAAGACGGCAAGACGATCTACGATTATCAGACGGCAGGTGCGAACGGGAGCGGCCAGTACTACGCGCTGACCGTCCGTGTGAAAGACGGCTTCGAGGTGCAGGAAGTGAAAGAGGCGATCAAGGCAAAGGACTACAGCGTGTTCTCGCTCCAAGACCTCCAGCAGGCGCTGTTCCAGTTCATTGATGTCATTAAGTGGGGCGTGGCCGGGTTTGGGTTCCTCGCTATCTTGGCCTCGGTATTCGGCATCATCAACACACAGTACATCAGCGTGCTGGAGCGGACGCAGCAGATCGGCCTCATGAAAGCCCTGGGCGCTCGCCGCCGCGACGTGGGCCGGCTGTTCCGCTACGAGGCAGCGTGGGTCGGATTTCTCGGCGGTGTCATTGGTACCGGCCTGGCGGTTTCGACCAGCCTGCTGAATCCATGGATTGCAAAAACACTCGATCTCGAGCCAGGGACGCAGCTGCTGCTGTTCAACCCCGTCACGAGCGTGGTGCTGATTGCCAGTCTGATGCTCGTCGCCGTTATGGCCGGCTACTTCCCGTCGCGAAAAGCCGCCAAGCTCGATCCGATCGAGGCGCTGCGCACGGAATAAGAATCAAAAAGAGCCGGGAAGACCGGCTCTTTTACGTATCGTGGATCGAGTGCCCCTCCCGCGACGCCGCGAAGGCGAAGGAGAGGGGCGCGCCCATTTGCGGGCGGGTGACGGCGCAGGGGGCCGTCAGCTGGAGCTGGAGTCGTCCTCCGAGCGGGCGTACACGTCGCCGTGTCCCACCTCGGTCTGGATCCGGTAGCTCCGCTTACTGGTGATGGGCACGTGGCCCTCGCCGGCCGGCCGCTTGTTGCGGCCGTTGGTTACCACCAGTGTCTCACCGGGCTTCAGCTGGGCCTTCGCCTCGTCGTACGAGCCGGCGGTCAGCTTCCTGAAACGCTTAGCCATGATAGGCCTCCATCGGTTGAGTGTCGTATATAGTATCATATTCGCAAAATATGTGCAAACAGGGAACGCGCGGTAGATTATCAGTAGTAATAGAGGTATAATGGTGCCATGTTAGATATACGTTACATCCGAGAGAATGCCACCGCGGTGCAAGAAAACGCCCGCCGCAAGGGCTACGACGTGAGCGTCGACGAGGTGCTGCGCTGGGACAAGACCAAGCGCCAGCTCCAACAGCAAGCAGACGAATTCCGAGCGAAGCGTAACGATATCTCCTCGCGTATGAAGGGCGGCAAGCCGACCGATGAGCTGATCGCAGAGGGCAAAGCGGTCAAAGACCAGCTGGCTGCGGTCGAGACGAGCCTCAAAGAAGCCGACGCCACCTTTACCGAGCTGCTCAAAAAAATCCCGAACATGGCGCTTTCTGACGTGCCGGTGGGCGCTTCGGAGGACGAGAACGTCGTGGCAAAAACGGTCGGCGAGCCGACGAAGTTCGACTTTGAACCAAAAAACCACGCCGAGATCGCCGAGGCACGCGGCTGGCTCGACAAAGAACGCGCTGCCAAGGTTGCGGGTTCGCGCTTTGCGTATCTTAAGGGCGATTTAGTCAAATTGCAGTTCGGCATCATCCAGATGATCATGGACAAGCTGAGCGACCAGGCGTTCATCGACGAAATCATCGCCGAGAATAATCTGAACGTCAGCAATAAGCCGTTTTTGCCGGTGTTGCCGCCATTCATGCTGCGTACCGAGCTTTACGACGCCATGGACCGGTTGGAGCCGCGCGACGACCGCTACAAGATTGAGGACGAAGACCTGTGGCTGCAGGGCAGCGCCGAGCACGTGCTAGGCAGCATGCACGCCGACGAGATTTTTGACGAAAAAGACTTGCCGCTGCGCTACATCGGCTACGCGACCAGCTTCCGCCGCGAAGCCGGAACCTACGGCAAGGACATGGAAGGCATGTTCCGCATGCACCAGTTCGACAAACTCGAGATGGAGAGCCTTGGTATCGCTGAAAAGGGCCTCGACGAGCACCTGTTCATGGTTGCCATCCAGGAAAAGATCATGCAAATGCTAGAGATTCCGTACCAGGTGTTACTAAAGTGTACGGCCGATATCGGCAAACCTAACGCCCGCGGTATTGATATTGAAGCGTGGCTGCCGGGGCAGGGCAAGTACCGCGAAACCCACACGGCCGACTACATGACCGATTACCAGGCGCGCCGCCTCAAGACCCGCGTGCGGCGCGAGGCCGGCGAGATGGAGCTGATCCACACCAACGATGCCACAGCCTTGCCACTGAGCCGCGGGCC
>DASTSD010000088.1:0-5700 GCA_035760845.1 Saccharimonadales bacterium (SeqCode)
GACGTTTACGAAGAGCTCGGTGGCTACGATGAGTCGCTAAAAACAGCTGAGGACTGGGACTTTGGCATCCGTTTGATGATGCGATATGACGTCGAGTTTATTCGCGACGGTGAGCCGCTATTCTTTTATCACCAACGGCCCAAGCAAACGGGAACAGCGGGTAATTCCGTTCATGCCGATGTCTACCAGCAGGAACGCACAATCAACATCATTCGTAACCGCTACCTGCGCGAAGACCTCAAAGCGGGTAAGTTGGGTGTTGGTTACATCATGAACAGCATCCCGAACGATCTCTCTGCGTTAGTTCGCCTTGAAGGGCACATGAATCGTGTCGGCCAAGAAATCAAGGATACGATGTATACGATTCGAAACGAGAGCGTTGCCCGCAAGCTAAAAAGCAAAATAGGCAAGGCAATAAAGCGATAGTTATTTCATTGGGAAGGAGGCGATAAGCCTCCTTTTTATAGAGGCCATCTCCATGCTATCTATGGGTGTATGGAGTGATTGGACGGTTGCTATGATTTCGTCGGTGTTTTTACCTGTAATGTCGTCTGCGGTGATTTTTTGGTAGCGTGGCCGGCTGTATATCGAATAGTAGTCTTCGAACTTGTAAGAGCCGCCTTTTAGCTTGTCACTCAGCTTTAAGTGGACGTTGGGTACACCAATACTGTCGGACACTATCAGCCCATGGAGGCTGGACGACAGCACGACGTCGCACTGCGCGATGGTCTCGATGACTTTTTTACATGGCCAAGTGGCGTCGATGACGCAGACCGAATCTTTGGCGGCGAGATCTTTTATGAGCCCACTGTCTTTATCGGCATAATGCGGCAATAGGCCGATCCTATATCTTTTTTCGGGGGTTCCCTGTAAAAGAAAACTCGCAAGCAGGCCGGCGTCACCAAGACTGATATCGGTCGCATCACCAATGACGCGTTCGAGCGATTTGCGCCCGCGCACACCGGTAATCTTGTAGTCGGACGAGCTGATTGTTTGATCGCCCGGCTCAATAAAACCGGAGGTCCACAGATAGGGTTTGTTTTGTCCTTTTCCGTCCGAAGTGTGTTCGATGATAGACCCGGCACCGATAAGGTCGCATTGGTCGCTCGGCGACCAGACTACCTTGCGCCGAAAGACGGTAGTGATAATTTCCCGGGTGATTTCGTCGCCAAAGTTACCGTGTTCGCTGCCCTCAAGGCGCCACCAAAAAACCTTGATAGGGCGCCTAAGCGGGTTAATGAGGAGTTTTAGCGGGCTCGGGGTCATCGTACTAGTTTACTTCTTCGAGGTCACTGGCACGGAATGCCGTATTAAAGTCGTTTCGCGTATCAGCTTCTGTCCGATAGTACCATTGCCCATTAATGAGCATCTTTGAGTGGAAAGCTCGAGTCAGGCCGGTTGAGAAAGTAGTACCGGTAGGCGATTCCTGTGCGGGTATGTACTTTTTGGCGTTTTGTTTGAGTCGGAGTTCGCGGGGAGAGAGGAAGTGCTCAAAAGATATCTCCTCGAGCATGCTTGCCGGTACGCCCTTGTCATTGTTTGCGCTCGTATCAGCTTCTGTCCGATAGTACCATACACCTTCAACGTTGACTTTCGAAACGAACTTGATTTGCTGGCCCATAGAGAGGGCATCGGCTGTCGTGCCGCCTGCGAGTGGAGTGACTTTTGTCGTATCCTGCTTAAGTCGCATCCACCTGGGTATATTGAATGACTCGTAAGTGACGTTTTGTAAAGCGGATGCGGGTACCGCCCTGTCAAGCTCAGCGTTGGTATCAGTTTCGGTCCGGTAGTACCACTGACCTCCGACTTGGACGCGTGAGGTGTAGTAACGCCGCATACCTTCGGGCATAGCAGAGCCTATTTGGCTGCCTGGCGTTGGTATATACTTTTTTGTGTCACTGGTGAGTTCCATATACTGCGGTGAAATATCTTGGTAGGTAGTAGAAGTAGCTAGGTCAGTTGAGAGTACGCCCTGGTTAATACCGTGTTCGGCGTCATGCTGCGTGATGTAATAGGTGTCTGGGCCAAGCGTAAGCTTTGCTGTAAAGGTCAATTGCCTCATGTCGCGTAGTGGCGGGTTGGCGATGGTCTTTTCTGTCAAGATATCCCGCTTGAAAGTATCACTAGTAGTGCGTTTAGCAGTCGGCGTGATGGATTCGGGCGTTAGAGTAATTTCTTCTATGTCCGATATAGGAATACACTTTCTTAGGTTGTGAATCGTGTCGTTTTTCGTGCGGAGGCATTCTTCACCATTGATATCAAAGCTCGGCTTTGAAGAGAATTTGATTTGGGTACCTTGCGAAAGAACGTCTCCAAGCTTTTCGCCGGTCAGGGGGTCGATCTTTTGCGTGTCGTTCTTTATCTGCATCCACCTTGGGACGTTCATGTAGACGAAGGTCATGTCGGTCGTCGTGCTGCCGAACCACTTTACAAAGTACAGGTAAAAGTTTCTGTTGCCGTACGAACCACATGAGGCGGTACCCCATCCGGCATTGAGCGCGCCTTGATTTGGCTGGTATGGCGTGTAGTTGTACAACGCTTGAGTGGCGCGGTTTTGGATGTTTACGGTGCTGCCGCCGCACGAAGAGCTGGGGTTGTATTGGATGTAGTTGTTCCCAAGAATATAGGGTGTATACCAGGTTGGGCTGGCGGTCATAATGGCATGGAACATGCGAGCGGCCCAGCGTACTTGGTTATTGAACCCGTAGTAATCGCTGTCGCAGGCGGCGTTATCAGGGCAGCCGTAACCGGTCGCTGAGCGGTATTGAATGCTGAGCGGCCATGTATCGGTAACGAGTCCCTGTTCTTTTTGGAGAAGCACGAGTAGTACCTGGGGGTTGATGTTAAAGTCTTGGGCGGCGTTGTAGATGATTTGCGCCGCCGACTTGCCACCCTGAGAGTAATTTCTTAAACACGTAAAAGGAGCGGAATAGCCGTGCGCTTCGGCCCATTGCCTTCTGGTGCCGCCGCCGAATTCTGACGGTTGTGCTCCCCAAGTGTCACAGTTGGGGACTTGGGTGTTGAGGAATGACTGGATGTCGCTGGCACTCATCGTGTTCTTTTTCGTGAAGACGTAATCGCTAATGATATAACCAGCCTTCCAGCCACTGACGCTTGCCGACGCACTTTGCAGGGTCTTTAGACCGATGGCAACCACCATGAGCAGGAGTACGATTCCAATGAGGGTGTAGGTTGGTTTTAGGGATTGTGCTTTTGGTATCGAGAGGCGTGTCATGGGAATTACTTAATTGTTACGTTTTTTGTTAGGTGGGCTTTTTTATCCTGTATGGTGATATCGATGGCGGCTTGCCATTCACCGTTCGAAAGGTCGGAAGTGGGGACATCGAAGCCTTTACAGGTCGAAGTGCTTGATTGGGCTTGAACGCCAGCGGCGTAAGTGCGTGTTTCCGAGCCTTTGGTTAGCGTGAGCTTGCAAGAGCCGTCCGAACTGACTGCTTCGATGAGTGTGCGAATCTGGAGCATGGCGCCGTTTTGGTTGGCTGCCGTAATAGACGCAGTGAGGGAGGCGGGCGCGGTTGGAGATTCAGTCGGCTCGTTTTCTACGGGAGTCTTTTCTGACGGAGTGTCGGTGCTCGTGGGGGTCTTGTCGGACTTGTGGCTAGAACCCGTAGACGGTTTTTTCTGCAAATCAGCCGTTTCGTTGGATGTCGCAAAAAAGCCTGTTCGGGTAATCGCCATGGCGCCTGCCGCGACTACAAGTACCGCAACAAGACCAGCTATGATGATGGCAATTTTTTTTCTTGGGGATCGTGTGTTTGTTTTCATATCTTTCATGGTTGAATTGCCTTCGCTATTATTTTCTATTGTAGCATGGCTTCCCCTGCGGTTACATAGCTTAAGCGTTGTATTTATGGTATAGTCTTATCAAACGAAATGAAGGATAGGATGGATATGAAGGGAAGTAAGAATCTTCCGCGTTTGGCTAGGATAGCCGACGCGGTGCCGCTTGCGTTACTTGCGGGCCTGGGTGGTTTTAGTTTGGTGGCGATCGTGCTTGTTTTGGTGGGACAATTCCGCACGGAGTTGATTTGGACGCTTGGCTTGGCCGTTGCCATATTGTTTGGATGGGCGGTAGTGCGATTCGGGCAAGTGGAGCGTCCAGGAAGTGCGAAAGAGCGCCTTATTTGCGACGTGGTGATGCTAGCGTGTGTCTTGGGGTGGGGCGGCTACAACATCCTATTTACCTCGCAGCATATTCTGACAAACCGCGATCCAGCGACATACGCGATTGCTTCGGCTTGGCTTTCCGACAGGGATAACCTGCGCATGGAAGTGAACCCAATGCTCTCAGACGTGAAAGGGATTTACCCTGGAAGTGCCGGTTTTGCCTACGATAAAGAAAAGCATACGATTGCCGCTCAGGGGCAGCATATTTTACCGGCGTTGCTCGGCTCGATCGGTAAGTTTGTCGGTCAAAAGAATGTCCTGCATTTCAACATCTTATTCGGTATGACAGCATTGCTTGCCCTGTACTGCTTTGGCCGACTGTTCATGCGTTCGTACTGGGCGTTTGCTGGTGTTGGGGTAGTGGCGTTCTCATTGCCGCTCCTCTACTTTGCTCGGGACACATACACCGAGCCGCTTGCAGCGACATTTACCTTTGGCGGCTTGGCGTTACTATGGCTCGCCCAAAAGAACCGCCATCTTTCGCTGTGGCTGATAGCCGGTACGGTCATTGGGGCAGGTGTGCTGACGCGTATTGACGGCTACCTGACGATCGTTGGCGTGGCGGCTTTCCTAGCGGTCTATACCGCCCTCGCCCGCAAGAGGGACGAGCAAATCCGCCGTATTAAGGAGGCGGGTGCGGCAGCGTTTGCGATTGCCGTCATGTCGGTGTTGGCGTGGCTCGACCTGAAGTTGCTTTCGGAGCACTACTATAATGACACCGTCCATCTCATATCTCAGGAGGTGACTGCAATCGCCGGAGTTGTCGCGCTGGGTGTCGTTATGAACCTCGTGACAATGAAAAAAGACGGCGTGCGCAAATGGCTCGATAAAGCGACGGCGAATTGGCGCCCTATCGCCGCCGGGCTGTTTATTCTCGCCGTCGGTTTGATACTTGTAAGCCGCCCAATTTGGTACCAGCAGTTCCAATCGCACCAAAACATGTTGGTCGCTGGCTTGCAGCAAGCCGAATATTCGAAGGTAGAGCCGCGTACCTACTCAGAGATCACCACGTATTGGGTGAGCTGGTATATCGGTCCGATCATGGCTGGTTTTGGTTTGGTGGGGCTTGCCTACGCTGCTTATAGGGGTATGGCCGACAAAACTATGGCGCTGCTTTGTGCGCTGTTCGTGATTTTAGGGACGTCGCTAGTGTACTTTATTAAACCAAGTATCACGCCCGACCAAATCTGGGCATCACGCCGCATGCTGCCAGTAATTATGCCCGGTATTGCAATATTTGGTGCCTACGCATTGTCACTGTTGGCCGATAAAATCCGTTTTCCGTCGACGTTCGTGCGCCGGAGCGTCATCGGCCTTGCTATTGCCGGCCTGATGATCGCGCCACTGACCGTATCGAGATTTTTCTTGCACATTCGCGATACGACTCAGTACGCATTCGTGGCCGGTCTTTGTCCTAAATTGCCCAAGAATGCTGCAGTCGTATGGGTTGGCCTCGGTCGCCTGCAGGCGGTGGAACCAACTAAGACATTCTGTCATGTCGATTCGTACGGC
>DASTSD010000089.1:0-2588 GCA_035760845.1 Saccharimonadales bacterium (SeqCode)
TACGACGGCAAGCTCGACAAGAAAGCGCTGATCGACGGCGCGAGCCGTGGTCTCGTGGCGGCGGCGGGTGACCGTTTTACGGTGTTCATGGACGCCAAAGAAGCGAATGAGTTTGACGATGATCTCTCTGGTAATATCGGCGGTGGTATTGGCGCGGAAATCGGCGTGCGAAAAGAACGGCCGACTATCGTGCGGATTTTGACCGGCAATCCGGCTGAAAAGGCAGGCCTGAAAGCGAACGACGTGATTTTGGCGGTCAACGACCAAGCGACCGATGGCTGGACGGCCGAAAAGACCGCTAACGCCGTACGCGGCGAAGTGGGGACGACGGTCAAGCTCAAGATTGAGCGGGGTAGCGAAGAAAAAACCTACACCGTCACGCGCGCAACCGTGGACAACCCGAGCGTCGACAGCTCGGTCAAGGACGGTATCGGCACGCTGACAATCACGCGGTTCGACGACCAAACCGGCACGCTGGCCAAAAAGGCCGCCGAAAACTTCAAGCGCCAAAACGTAAAGGGCGTGGTGCTTGACCTGCGTGACAACGGCGGCGGGTATATTACTGCGGCACAGGATGTTGCCGGCCTGTGGCTCAAGAACAAGCTGGTCGTTTCGGAACGTACCAACGGCGCGATAACCGATGAGCTGAAGTCGGGTGACGATCCGATTCTCGCCGGCACGCCGACGGTGGTGCTGGTAAACGGCGGTACTGCCAGCGCGAGTGAGATTGTCGCGGGTGCGCTGCAAGATTACGGCGTGGCAACTTTGATCGGCGAAAAGACGTTTGGTAAGGGAACCGTGCAAAAGGTACTCGACCTTGGTGCTGGCACGCGCCTGAAGGTAACGATTGCACGGTGGTACACGCCAAAGGGCAAGAACATCGACAAGGCTGGCATCACGCCAAACCAAAAGGTCGAACTTTCGGCCGACGACGTTGACAACAGCCGCGACCCGCAAATGGACGCCGCCAAAAAGAAGCTGGGGTAATAGGGGTATGCTTGTGCTTTTTGATAACTTTAAGTACTATTGTAGGTAGTTATGGACACAAAGAAGAAAATATTACTTGTTGAGGATGACACGGCGCTTGCGGCAGTATATAAGTCGCGGCTCGAGCTTGAAGGGTTTGAAATTCACGAAGTGAACAACGGCGAGGAAGCGTTATCGGCTGCTATCCAGTTCAAGCCGGATCTGATTTTGCTGGACGCGATGATGCCAAAGATCAGCGGGTTCGACGTACTGGACATCCTACGTAACACTCCCGACACGGCCGGTATCCGTGTTATCATGCTGACGGCGCTCAGCCAGCCAAAAGACAAAGAGCGCGCCGAGTCACTCGGTGTCGACGATTACCTTGTGAAGTCACAGGTCGTTATTGGCGACGTGGTCGAGCGTATCCGCCACCACCTTGGTATGACCGCCTAAACTACAAAGTCCCGCTCAAAATAAAATTCCCTCCGCTAGAGAGGGAATTTTATTTGCGCCGGTGGCTGTTATTTTGCAGCTGCGACTGGCTTTTTTGCCTCTTCGGTAGCGACAACGCTGACCTGAGTACGAGGAACGGTCTTGCCGGTAAAGTGGCCCTTCTTGACCTTGCTGAATACGACGGTGCCGTCGGTTGCAGCGTGGATGGTGAAGTTAGTGCTTGTGTAGGTGCCTGGACCTGCGATTTTGGTGCTGCCGGTTTGGCGGACGAGTACTTCGCCAGCACGTACCTTTTGGCCACCAAAGCGCTTCACGCCGAGGCGTTGGCCGGCGTTGTTGTGGATGTTCTTACTAGAACCACCTGCTTTAACGTGTGACATGGATACTCCTTAACGTTTCTAAATCAATCCGTTCTATTGTACCTGTTAGCGGGCTATTCGTCAAGTGGTCTGACCTCTTGTTATTTTTACCATAACCTATTAGCATAAGGGGAAAGGAGAAACATGGAGAATTCACAAAAACCTCAGACAAAAACGATTGCCGGGCTTATTAGCTTTATCGCGCTACTAGCGCTCGCTGTGCTTGGGCTGGTAACGGCGTATTACTTTCAGTCTGATCATGTCGCGAGCCTGGAGTACCAGGTTGCACACCTGAAAACCTCGGCCGAAGACGCGCAAAAAGAGCCGGTAAAGAATGAGGAAACTCCGGCCGCAATTTACCGCGAAATTCCGGAGCTTGGGGTGAAGTATAAACTGACGGACGAGACGAGTGGTTTAACGTATACCTTCATCGATAGCGGAACTGTGCAAACGATTATGTTTTCCACGGAAGAATTGACGGCGTTTCACATCAATGACAGCTATCCTTGCACGAGTCAAAAGATGGCGGGAGGTATAATTAAGCGCTTTAAGGTGGGAGATGCGTTGGAGCAAGTTCCATCTGCCATTACTAGCACGGACAAGAAAATCGGCAACTACTATTACCTCGTGCAATCGCCGCAGGCGCCGTGCAGCGAAAATGCTTTGATTCGCGGGCAGCAGCAAGCTGCAATAAAAGGTGTTCAAAAAGCTTTTGATTCGCTCGAAGCGATGTAATTACTTGCGGACGAGCACCAAAAGCTCACGGGCAACGACTTGATCTTCTCGGTAGTAGAGAAGATCTTCGTT
>DASTSD010000090.1:0-16401 GCA_035760845.1 Saccharimonadales bacterium (SeqCode)
GATTTCCAGTTGGTGTGACGCGACCGTAAACCCGCTTACCTCCGCCAGGCGTTCGATCATCGCCTCGAACTGCGGCTCGTCTTGCACCGTCACCACGCGCCCGCACCCAAGGCACGTCATGTGGTGGTGGTGATCCAAGAACGCTTCGCTTAGCTCGATCTTGTATTTCCAGCCAATGTTGATTCGCTGGGCAATGCCGAGCTTTTCAAACAGCTCGACCGTCCGGTATACGCTCACGCGGTCCGCTCTGCCTTTCACCTCGTCAATCAGACGGTGCATCGCCATCGGCTCGTTTGCGGCAGCTAAGACGTCAAAAATCAGGCTGCGCGCACGGGTAACGCTATAGCCGTTATCTTGCAGGATTTTCTTGAACTGGGCTGCGTGATTCATAACTGCAGTGTATCATTTTTGCAACTTTATTGCATCTATATTGCGCCTAGTTACCAGTGCGGAATGTCTGCTCGATATAGCCCCTATAACCCTCGGCCCAATGCTTGATGACGATGCCGTAGTTGCGCCCACCTTCTGCCACATGGGCTTTTGTCACCAACAAAAAGCTGTCGATCTCGGTCTCTTGCAGGACAATGCCGTCGACCATCGCCTTTTTTAACGGCGCTTTGAAAATAAATTGGTACGTATCGGCAAAATCGCTTTTACGGTTTGCTACCGCCACGAACTCCACGTCTTTTGGATCGACCGTTATGCCAACTTCTTCGAACGTTTCGCGGATCGCGGCTTGCTTGGGCGTTTCGCCCGGATCGATGATGCCACCCGGGAACGTCCAATACCGCTTGTAATTCGCCTTGACGATCAGGGCCTGGCCAACGCTATTTTCAAGTATCAGCGCCGCGCTGGAGACACGCGAATGCTGCTTCTCCAGCCAGGTTTTTTTGCCGAGTTTGCCAAGCAGCCCCACCCTAGCTTCCTACTTGGCGTATTCTATCGCGCGGGTTTCGCGGATAACATTGACTTTGATAGTGCCTGGGTACTGCATGGTGCTTTCGATCTTGTTGGCGATATCGCGCGCCAGCTTGATAGCCGAAAGGTCGTCGACAGATTTAGGGCTTACGATAACGCGGATCTCCCGGCCGGCACTAATGGCATAGGCCTTGTCGATACCAGGGAAGCTCGTCGCGATGTTTTCAAGGTCGCGCATGCGTTCGACGAAGTTCTCGGCGCTGATGTTACGGGCGCCTGGACGGGCGGCCGAAAGGGCGTCACAAATACGGACGATCATTGCCTCTGGCGTTGTCGCCTCAATATCGTCATGGTGGGCTTCGATCGCATGGACGATAGGATCGCTCATGCCGTTCTTGCGCGCCAGCTCGGCGCCAATATGGTGGTGCTTGCCCTCGACCTTGTGTGTCACGGCCTTGCCTACGTCGTGCAAGAGCGTCGCGATCTTGGTAATGCGTACATCGGCGCCGATTTCCTCGGCGATAAGCCCGGCCATGTGCGCCATTTCGGTGCTGTGCATGAGCACGTTTTGGCCGTAGCTGGTGCGGAATTTCAGCTCGCCCAGCAGGCGCAGCATTTCTTTTGGAATGCCAGCCACACCGACCTCGCGGGCGGCGTCTTCACCGGCGCGAACGACTTCTTTTTCGATTTGCTTTTCGGCTTTTGCGACGACTTCTTCGATGCGGCCCGGGTGGATGCGGCCGTCTTTCATGAGCATTTCAACTGCCAGGCGGGCAACTTGGCGGCGGATCGGGTCAAAGCTCGACAGCACAATCATGCCCGGCGTGTCGTCGACCAAAACGTCGACGCCCGTCGCGCGCTGCAGCGCCTGGATATTGCGGCCTTCCTTACCAATGATGCGGCCTTTCATTTCGTCGTCGGTCAGCTTGATTGCCGTGACGGTACGCTCGGCGGTAACCTCGCTGCTCATGCGTTCCATGGCACTCACCAAAATCGTCTGGGCCCGCTCTTCGGCGTCTTCCATGGCTTCGTTTTGGAGCTTGGCCACCAGGCCGGTAAGGTCATGCTTGATGTCACGCTCGGTCATCTGCATCAGCTTTTCAGCGGCGTCCTGCTTTTTCAGGCCAGCGATTTTTTCCAGCTTTTCTTGCTGGCGCGTGCGGATGTCACGAATTTCACCTTTAAGCGATTCGACTTCGTCCTCTTGTTTGCGCAGCTTTTCGGCGCGGCGGTCCAGCTCGTCCATTTTTTTATCGAGGCTGGTCTCGCGCTCGGCGAGGCGCGTTTCGGTCTTTTTCCATTCTTTGCGGCGCTCGTTTTCAAGGCTAAGGGCTTCGTCTTTTGCCTTCAGCACGATATCGCTGGCTTTACTTTTGGCGCGCGCGATTTCTTTTTCGGCCGTGGTTTTGCCAGCGGCCTCACGGCGCTTTTCGTAAACGACCGTTCCGCCGACGCCAAAAACAACCCCTATGACGGCGGCGATTAATCCTTCTACCATAATGTATCCTTTCTCCAAAGGATAGCCCCGTGAATAACGTAGTTTACATCTGTTTTATAAAGTCGAAATACTGGGACTATGCTGGAAATTTCAAAAAAGTTTCATAGTGTCTAAAATATAGACTTACTTTCATTGTAGCGCTTTTTACGTCAGGGCCGCAAGCTGAATTTTCACTATTTGCGCGGCGCGGTGATATGCGCGTCGGAGCCGTAAAACGGCAGGGCAATGCGGTCGTTCTCGCCGTCGGCGAGGCGAGCAAGCGCCTCGTTTTGCCAATCATCCCCGCGGCAGCCAACGATCGGAATAGCCTGCGCATCCGCCAATGTATTAAGCACGGTCAGGCCGATACGAAGGCCTGTAAAGCTACCCGGTCCAGTAAACACGCCGATGCCCGTGATATCGCCGAACGTTTTGCCATAAATCTCGAGTTGGTCGTGAAGATACGCCAAAAGACCTTTGGCGAGTTGCCGGTCGGCTTGCCATGTATCATCAAAACGCCGCTCGCCGTCAATGAGCGTCAATTTGCATTCGGGAGCCGAGGTGTCCATCAGTACGATCATGCGAGTTTCTCCATAAGTTGTTTGCTTTTTTCGCCGCCGGCGTGCAGCGTTACTTGGCGGCTCGATTCTGTCGGCGAGGTGATAGTAATCGTCAGCCGGTCTTCGGGCAGTACGCCCGAGACGATCTCAGCCCACTCAATGACCGTTGCTACCTTGGCATCGCTCAGTGTTTCGTGCAGCTCCGCCGCCATAATTCCCGCGTCGTGCAAGCGGTAAAAATCGTAGTGCGCCAGCTGCAGGCCGCCATGCGCGTCGTACACCCGGCTAATCGTAAAGCTTGGGCTCTGCACGTCGTCATCGACCGCCATACCCTCGCCAATTCCCTTCGTAAGCGTGGTTTTGCCCGCACCCACATCGCCTACTAGCTCCAAAATTTCACCGCCCACCAGTAAAGCACCTAGCTTTTTGCCAAGCTGCTTCATTTCGGATTCGCCATTCACCTCTATAGTCATTGGGGTATATTATACCACTTCACGTGCGCCCCGGCGTGCTATACTTTTAGTAATTAACCAGGAGGGGGCATGCCAGAAATACAATCATTCGTAGAGGGGGCGCGCAAGAAAGGCTTAAGCGACGACGCTATCCGCGACGCCCTGCGCGCTAAGGGGTGGGACAATGCATTAATCGAACCAGCAATCCTTGGGCTCGACGTCCCGGCAGCGCCAACTACTCAGCCGGGCCAGCCCCACACACCGGCAAAGAGCCTTAGTCCGCTGATGGCCGCGCTGCAACACGTGCTACTGTGGTTTTTCGTGGCATCCTCTACGGTAACTATCGCCAGCGTCGTAGCCTCGCTTTCCGGCGTGAATGTCTCGGCGCAGGTACTCGCCTCGATGATTGCCGTGACTATTATCACCTTTACGCCGTACGCCGTTTTGTATCTTATTTACGCGGTGAAGCTGCGCCGCATGCCCGAGCTGATTCCCGGCAAGATTTGGTCTATCATTACCATCTGCCTGCATAGCGTGGCCGCCATGATCGCCGGCATTACCCTGACAGTGACACTCATCACCTCGGGTGATTACAGCGTTTGGCTAAGTGCCCTGCTGATCGGCACGCTCGACCTTATCGTCATCGCCACCTACGTGCTTGCCGCCTTTGGCCTCAAGCTTAGGCGGACACGAAAAATCGCCGTCATCGCCCACCTGCCCGTGCTGCTTTTACTCTTTGGCACTCTCTTCATTATGTCGCTTATGCAACTCGGCCCGGCACGCCACGACGAGCAGCTCCGTAAAGACCTGGCCGACACCGCGACGGCAGTCCGTAATTTTGCCACCGAGCATCACGCGCTCCCAACAGACGGCAGCTCTGTCGTTAAAGGCAAAGATATCCGCTATACCAAAAAATCCGACACCACCTACGACCTCTGCGGAACGTTCCAGGCTACGCGGCGCAGCAGCCCGTACTACTACGCAAACGATCGCACCCTCTCCGACGATTACACCTACGAATCGCAGTTCGAGGTTACCGGCAGCGGCGAGCACTGTTTTACTATCACATCCTCACCACTCGAAGAGCGCCGAAACCCTATATATTACCAATAAGAGCGGTAGCACTTTTCAGCAGCTTCACGTACAATAAAACGTAAGCATTATGCGTATTTCCGATGCCACAATCGAGACGTTGCTCACCCGTAATAAATCAATTACAAAAGAGCAAATCGACGCCCTCAAAGAAGAGAGCGCCCGTTCAAGGCGTCCGCTTCAGGACATGGTCATCCAAAACAAGCTCATCGACGAAAAAGAGCTTGCCCAGGCCTTTGCCGACTACGCACAGATTCCTTTCGTCGAGATCGATCCCAAGGATATTCCTCAAGAGGTACTTAACCGCATCCCTGAGCGCATCGCCCGGCAGTACAACGCCGTCCTGTTCAAGGTAGACGAAGATGGCACCCAGCACCTGGCCATGGACGACCCCGACGACGTCCAGGCGGTCAACTTCATCGAAAAGCAGATCGGCGAGAACATCAAGCTGTATGTCGCTACACGAAACAACATCCTCACCTGTCTCGAGAACTACCGCGGCGACGTCAACAAGGAGCTCAGCCAAGTCATCGATGTCCAGCGCGAGGGCGCACCCGGCCAGAGCGAGGCCATCACCGAGGCTGATATCGCCGAGAACTCCCCGATCGCCCAAACCGTCAACCTCTTGCTAGAATACGCCATCCGCTCCAGCGCCAGCGATGTCCACATCGAGCCACGCGAGGATTACGTGCAGATCCGCTACCGTATCGACGGCGTTCTTAAAGAGGTCAACCGTTTGCCGCGAAACGTCATGAACGCCCTCGTGAGCCGTGTCAAGATCCTCTCCAACCTCAAGATCGACGAACGCCGCGTACCGCAGGACGGCCGCTTCAAGATCAAGGTCGCCGGCAAACAATACGCCCTTCGTGTCAGCACGCTGCCGATCGTCGACGGCGAAAAGATCGTCATGCGTATCCTCGACGAGTCCAACCAATCCGTCACGTTGGAAGAGCTTGGCTACTGGGGTCACTCGCTCACCGTCATCAACCAAGCGCTCACCGAGCCTAACGGTATGATTCTCATCACCGGACCGACCGGCTCGGGTAAGTCGACCAGCCTCTTTAGTATCCTCACCCAGCTCAATACGCCGGACGTTAATATCTCTACTGTCGAAGATCCGGTCGAGTACAAGATTCCCGGCGTCAACCAAACCCAGACCAACCCCAAGGCCGGCATGACGTTCGCCTCCGGCCTGCGCGCACTCCTTCGTCAAGACCCGAACATTATCATGGTAGGTGAGATCCGTGACACTGAAACGGCCAACCTGGGTATTCAGGCAGCCCTGACCGGACACCTCGTGTTCAGCACGCTCCACACCAACAACGCCGCCACCTCGCTGCCGCGTCTATTGGACATGAACATCGAGCCGTTCCTGATTGCCAGCACGGTCAAGGCAGTCGTGGGTCAGCGCCTGGTGCGCCGCCTATGTATGGTTTGCCGCCAGAGCCGCGCACCTGACAAAGCCGAGACCGATGCTATCATCAAGCTGTTCAATCTCCGCCCGGGACAAACGTTCGCGCACGTTCACGAGCTCGAGGAACAAGCTCAAAAGCAGCACGTCGGCGGCGATACTCCGCTCAGCACGAGCGCCACAACTATCACCTCATTGTGGCGCGCTTCGCCCGAAGGTTGCGACAACTGCAACAATACCGGATACAAGGGACGGATCGGTATTTACGAGGTGCTCGGCAACACCATTCCTATCCAAAAAATGATCGTCAGCAACGCCACCAGCAACCAAATTCAGGACCAAGCTATTTCCGAGGGAATGACCACCATGCAGACCGATGGCCTTATCAAGGCGCTGCGCGGTGACACGACCGTCGAAGAAGTCCTGCGCGTAACCAAGGAATAATCATGGCGACGTTCAACTATATTGCAACCAACAGCGACAACAAGTCTGTCAGCGGCACGATCGACGCCGCCGACAAGGCTGCCGTGCTTTCGGCCCTGACGAAACAGGGCCTGCACCCCATTAGCGTCCGCGAAGAAGGTTCCAAAAAAACCTCGATCGACCTCGGTAAGTTTTTTGGCCCGGGCAAAGTAAAATCCGATGATATCGTCATGTTCACCCGCCAGCTCAGCGCCATGGTCGGCGCCGGCGTGCCGCTGCTGCGTGCGCTTAACTCGCTCCAGCAGCACACCGAAAGTGCCGGGCTTAAAAAAATTCTCGGTAGCATTATCGAGGACGTCCAGGCCGGCGCCCCGCTTGCTGACGCCCTCGAAAAGCACCCGAACACTTTTAGCGACGTCTACGTTAACATGGTACGCGCCGGCGAGGCGGCCGGTATCCTCGACGAAATCCTCAAACGCCTTGCCATGCAGCAAGAAAAGAACGCCACCATCCGCAAAAAAGTCAAAAGTGCCATGACCTACCCGATGGTGCTCATCGGTATCACCATCCTTGCCTTTTTCGGCCTCATGATTTTCGTTATTCCGCAAATCGGCAAGATTGTGAGTGACCTTGGTGGTCCCGACGCAAAACTCCCGGGTCTCACCGTCGCCATGCTCGCGATCAGCGGTTTCATGACTAGCTACTGGTACATCCTGTTCCCGGTGCTTGCTGGAGCTGTCGCACTGCTACTCCGTTACATAAAGACACCAGCGGGCAAATCACAGTTCCATCACATCATACTTAAGTTGCCCGGCCTCAAGACCATCGTTATGAAGGTCGCAATCGCCAGGTTCGCCCGTACGTTCTCGGCGCTTATGGGGGCCGGCGTGGCCGTACTCGAGGCGCTCGACGTCACCTCTCGCGCCATGGGAAACGTGGTCTACGAAGAGGCCCTAAAAGACGCCGCTAAAAAGGTCAAGAACGGCGACACGCTCTCGTCCATCATCGAGAAAAATACGCTCTTCCCCTCGATCGTCTCACAGATGCTTGCCGTGGGTGAAGAAACCGGCCAGACCGATACTGTCCTCGTGAAAGTCGCCGACTTTTACGAGGAGGAGGTCGACACCGCTATCGACGGCGTCAGCGCCATTATCGAGCCGGTCATGATCGTCATCATGGGCGGCATGGTGGGACTTATCGCGGCCAGCGTCATGATGCCGATTGCCGGCCTCGCCAACCAAATTAAGAGCTAAACTTGCGCATAAAAGCAAACCGCTCATGGTATACTTGTAGATAGGTAAAAGTGGGCATATTCTGTGGCAAAATTATTCTATCAAGACAAACCGATCATAGGACTTGATATCAGCCAGACCGGTATCAAAGTAATGGCCGTCGATTCTAAGAAATGGCTTGTTCTTGCCTATGGTTCGGTAGATCTTGACCCAGCAAAAGTCCAAAAATCCCTTGAAGCTGGCGACAATTACCTCGCTGATAACATCGCCTCGCTCCTTCATGACAAGGTCATCGGCCAATTGCCAAGCGACCAGACCATCCTTAGCGTCCCGACCAGCCGGACGTTCTCACGTACCTTTACCATCCCCGCAAAAGCCGAGGCCACCCTTGCCGACGCCGTTGAGATCGAGGTCGACCAGTACATCCCCATCCCTATCAGCTCGCTCTATGTCGACTACAGCATCATCGAACGCACCAAAGACCAGCTCACGGTCATTATGTCGGCTGTGCCCAAGACGCTTGTCGACAGCTGCCTGGGTGCCGTTCGCGCCGCCGGGCTGCAGCCGATCATGGTCGAACCTGGCATCAACGCCGTTGCACGCGTTATCGAAGCCGCCGAAGAAGGTCACCTCCCCACCCTTATCGTCGACATCGGCCCGGCCAGCACCGACATCGCCGTGCTCGATGGCGGCGCTATCCGTATTAGCGGCGGCCTGGGTATCGGCGGCAACACCTTTACGCTCGATATCGCCAAGAAGCTCGGCGTCGCCCTTGAAAACGCCCATCAGCTCAAGGTGTTAAACGGCCTGAGCGCCGGCCCGCGCCGTGCCAAGATCACCGCTGCGCTCACGCCGAGCCTCCAGCGTATTTCTACCGAGGTGCGCAAGGTCATTCGTTACTACAACGAACGCATTAGCGACGACCGCAAGCTCGAACAAATGATTATCGTCGGTGGCGGCAGCAATGTGCCGGGTATTGGCGATTACTTCACCAACGAGCTCGTCATGCCGGCCCGCGTTGCCAGCCCGTGGCAAAAACTCGATTTTGGCAAACTGCCGCAACCCAACAAGCAGTTTCGCCCGCGCTACATCACCGTTGCGGGCCTAGCTAGCGTCGACCAAGAGGAGGTCTGGAAGTGATCAATCTCCTGCCGCCAGAGGAAAAACGCCAGCTCCGTGCCGCCCGTTCCAACACGCTGCTTATTCGCTATAACATCCTGCTCCTTGGCGTCGTCGTATTTATGGGCGTCGCTATCGCCGTCACGTACGTATTCCTTAGTGCGACCCAACAAACCGCCAAGCAGACCATCGCCGAAAACGAGGCCAAGGTACGGCAGTACGATCCTATCAAACAACAGGCCGAGCTTTTCCGTCAGCACCTTGCTACCGCCAAGCAGATTCTCGATAACGAAATCACTTACTCCAAGGCAGTCGTTGCCATCGCTAAGCTCATTCCGTCGGGAGTCATCCTTGAAAATCTCAGCCTTGATTCGCAAACCTTCGGGACCGAGACCGCTCTCGTTGCCCAGGCAAAAGACTACAATAGCGCCCTAGCCCTCAAGGATTCGTTTGAAAAATCACCGTTGCTCTCCGATGTCCACTTTGACAGCATCACCTCGGACAGCAGCAACCAGGATTACCCCGTTACCGTTAACCTCAGCATTACTATCAAAAAGGATGCCGCGAAATGAACCTAGGATCATTTAAATCGTTCACCGCTACCCAGCTTCGCATGACGCTTTCCATATCGCTGTTCGTCATCGCCATTTTAGGCGGGGTTATGTTCTCGTTTGCAAACGGCCAGCTCGAGACCTTCGCAACCGAGGTCAGCCACGTGTCGATTGATGCAGACGCCAGCCGCAATAACGTCCAAACGCTCCAAACAATTGAAAAAGAGCTCGAAAATAACAAAGACGTCATCAAAAAAGCCAACAGCATCGTCGCCGATAGCCAAAGTTACCAGTACCAAAACCAAATCGTGAGCGATCTTAACAAGTACGCGGCGGCGGCCGGTATTACTATTACCAACCTCGACTTTCAGGCGGGCGATTCTACCGCCGGTTCAGGCTCTACCGGATCCAAGACTCCAGGCTCAACCACGACACCAGCCCCTAGCACTCCGGCTGGCGTCAAGACGACCTCTGTCGCCGTTACCATGGATAATCCTATCGGCTACAATAACTTTTTGCAGTTCCTGCGCGCGATCGAAGATAACCTTACCAAAATGCAGGTCCAAAAGATCAGCCTTTCCAAGGGTACCGGCGAAGGTGACCAAATATCCAGCGACGTCTTAACGATTCAGGTTTACGTGAGGTAACGCCATGGAAATGAACCTTTCTACCCAAGCTATCAAAAAAACCATCGTCACGTTTTTGCATCGTTTTCACGTTGTCATTTTTGTCGTGCTTGTTCTCGGTGGATTGGCTGTGGTTGTATTGCTGCTCAATAATATCGTCGTACTGTCGGGCCAAAAGAATGGCTACACCCCCGATACCAATAATGCCGGCTTTGACCAATCGACCATCCAAAAGATTGAGGACCTGCAAAACCGCAGCCAAACACCGCCGACATCCGGAAGAACCAATCCGTTTGTTGAGTAGACAAGCGAAAACGTTTATACTAAAAGCATGTTAATAGCTGGATCGCGCCTCATCGATATGCCCGTCATGGGACTTCAGACCGGAAGCGAGTTAGCCCGCACTAAGCGAGAGATCATTAATCCGCACACGCTCGAGGTTGTCGCTTACGAACTCACCGGCCAAATGCTCGACACCAACCCTTCATTGCTGCGCGTTGTCGACGTCCGTGAATTTAGCGACATCGGCATGATCGTCGACTCCAGCGACGAGTTCGTTGCACCCGACGATATTATCAAGCTAAGCGAAATCTACCAGCTGCATTTTGACCTTGAGGGCAAGCCCGTCTTCGACCTCAAGCATCACAAACTTGGCAAAGTAACCGGCTATACTATTGAGACGAGTGGCTTTGTCATTCAGCAGCTTAACGTTAAGCGGCCGCTTTTCCGCAGTCTAAACGACACCGAGCTACTTATCCACCGCAGTCAAATCCGCGAAATCAGCGACACGCAAATTGTTGTCGAGTCAGAGCTAAAAGTGCCCGCCCCGGTGCTCAAGACTGTCCGCGACACTTACAGCAATCCGTTCAGAAAAACATCCGGCCCGCAACCCGAGCACGTGGACCGTGACTAATCGCCCGAGAGCGCGCTTTTGATGTCATCGTAGCTAAAGCCCTGGCGTGCCAGGTACTGCATGAATTTTTGGTCGTCGGGGTAGCGATTACGTTTTTTGGCGATGATTTTTTGCAGTTCGTTTTCATCGCTCCGCTCCGAATCTTCCCATAATCGCTCGACAAGCGACGATTCTACGCCTTTGGCACGCAGCTCCGCAATTATCTTTCGCCGGCTTGAGCCTTTGGTAGTATTGCGGTTTTCCACCCAGAAGCGAGCGAACTTTTCGTCGTCGATATAACCTTTGTCGGCAAGGCGGGCAAATACCCGCTCGGTAATTTCGACCGGCACCCCTTTTTTAATGCCGCCGGTCTTGGTACGTGTATCGCGCGTCTTTTTGTACAAATAATCGCGGACTTCCTTGGCGCTATGCGGGCGCATCAGGCAGTACTCAAGCGTGCGGGCGTATAGCTTACCAAACTGGCTTTCCGATTCCAACTCTACGAGCTCTTCTTCGGTATATTCTTTGCCAATCCGTATACCTAGGTCACTCAGCTGAAAGATATCGAGCGAAAACCGATACGCGCCGTCCACCATGACATTGACGCGGTTATCGTTTTTAGTTTGCGACGTGATTCCGGTTATTTTCATTCGCTTCGTTCCGCCTTAATGTAGCGATGAGCGCCTCAAAGTACGAGCCGCCGCTATCCACCAACTTATGGTCATCTGGTCGCTTTGTCATCTCATGAAAATCACCGAGCGGCTGCCACTCGACCGCTGCCACCTCCCCGTCGTCAAACGAAAACTCTTCGTCGCCGCTAAGTTCGTACGTATAGACATGTGCAAAATCCCGCCACTTACTTGGCATGCGAACGATGTGCGCCAAGTACAAACGGGCCGGGTCGAGCGTAAGCCCCAACTCTTCTTTCGTTTCACGAATTGCCGTATCGACCGGATTTTCTCCAAGGTTAATATGCCCGCCTGCAGAAATATGATAATAGCCGGGCCGCCGCTTTTTGGTCAGCGAACGGCGCTGGAGCAACACCTCAATACCATCGTTCCCCCGCCTCCATAGCCAAACGTGCGCGTTGCCCATAAGAAGCGAAGCGTCCCGATCGAACGCATCGTCGGGAGCTCCCTTTCCTTTTATAGGCTGGCCGTTCTCGGCAAAAACTTGCCAGAGTTCACCATCATGCATGAATTACGCCTCGGCTTCGGCTACTTTTTCACGTACCTTTGCGTCAATCTCAGCCAGTACGTCCGGGTGTTCTTTCAGATACGTCTTGGTCGCCTCGCGGCCTTGGCCGATCTTGGCGTCGGCGTAGTCAAACCACGCGCCGGACTTACCTACGATACCGTGTTGCACGGCAAGGTCGAGAACGTCGCCCGTCTTAGAAATACCCTCGTTGTACATGATGTCGAATTCGGCTATACGGAATGGCGGCGCGATCTTGTTCTTAACGATCTTTACCTTGGTGCGGTTACCCACGATATCCTCGCCAACTTTGATCTGGCCGGTGCGGCGAATATCCAAGCGGACCGAAGCGTAGAACTTCAGCGCGTTACCACCAGTGGTAGTTTCCGGGTTGCCAAACATTACACCGATCTTCATGCGGATTTGGTTAATGAAGATGACGGTCGTCTTACTCTTGTTGATGATACCGGTCAGCTTGCGCAGCGCCTGGCTCATCAGGCGAGCCTGGAGGCCCATGTGGCTGTCACCCATGTCACCGTCAATCTCGGCCTGCGGCACGAGCGCGGCAACGGAGTCCACGACCACCAGGTCAACCGCGTTCGAGCGTACCAATGTCTCGGCAATTTCAAGCGCCTGCTCACCGTTATCCGGCTGCGATACGAGCAGGTTATCGGTATCAACACCCAGGCGCTTTGCGTAAGCTGGGTCGAGTGCGTGTTCGGCGTCGATAAACGCAGCCGTACCGCCATTGCGCTGCACTTCGGCAATCGCGTGGAGCGTCAGAGTCGTCTTACCGCTTGATTCCGGTCCGTAGATCTCAATGATACGGCCTTTCGGGTAGCCACCGCCAAGCGCCAAGTCGAGACTCAGTGCACCTGATTGAATCAGCTCTACATCAACCTTGTGTGCCTCACCTAATTTCATAATAGAACCGTCACCAAACTGCTTGGTGATTTGGTCCATCGCAAGCCCTAAAGCTTTGAGCTTGCCTTCGTTTGCAGTAGGCTTTTCAGCCATCTCTGGTTTTTCAGCCTTTTTAGCCATGTTTCTCCCTCTTCTTTTACTCCTTCTATTATACCGCTTGTCCAGTTTATTTGCTACAATAGGGGTACATGAAACGCTCACAAGGGTTTACCGTCATCGAAGTTATTGTTGTTGTCGCCTTTTTGGCTTTTGCCTCGGTACTGCTGCTTATGCAGCGTAGCGACCTCGTTGCCTCGCAGCGCGACAACCAACGCAAGACCGCTATTAACGCAATGTATTACAACCTCGAAGAGGTGTTCTACGCCAAGCACGGCTACTACCCATCCAAGATCGACAAAGACACCCTGACCGCCATGGATCCGGAGCTCTTTACCGACCCTAACGACGTCGAAATCAACACTACCGACGCCGAGTATCACTACGATGCTAGCAACTGCCAAAACGACAAGTGCAAAAGCTACAAGCTAAGCGCCGAGCTAGAAAAAGAAGCGACCTACGTCAAAAAGAGCCGCCACCAATAAAACTTAGCTAATCGTTAAGGACTGGACGGCCGTTCTTGAACGACTCGACAGCGTTGTTCAGTACGGCGATTTGTTCCTTTGGGTTAGCAACGTAGCTGAACCGATAGGTTGTTTCGTCACCTTCGGTACTCAATCGAATCGAACCGTAGTTAAGCATCGTCTGCAAAACACCTCTTTGGACGAAACTTGCATCCTCAATATTAACAAGACTGACCGTCTGTTCGTGCTTAGTGAATAAACTTGTCTGGATTTCCTGAATCACGCTCTCGTTGGTAAGGAAGAACCGGTTGCTCGTGTAAATCCAAACCGAAATATAGCCGCCGATCAGCACCAACAAAATCATCAGCACCCCGACAAAGAATATCGCGCCCGAAGACGGCGCCGTATAAATACCCATGGCGTTCATGACGGCCGTAAAGTTAAACAAAATCGCAGCAATAAGAGAGACAAGAAAGATCGTTGTCAGTACCGGTGGCACCAACCCAATCGGGTGACGCTGTACGGCGCTAATGACATATTCAGCCTCGCTAAGGTTGAGCTCAGGAAACGCCTTGACCGATTCATCATGACGGCGTTTTACTTCTTCGCTGATCTCTGGCTTTGGCGGCTCGACAGCCCGGCTAATGTGGACCGGCTGCGACTCCACTACGATTTTTGGCGGAGCAGCGTACAGCGGCCTACCCTCGCTATCGTAAGCTACCGGCTTTGGTTCTTCGGTCGGAATATTTGGCTGGCCAGGGTCTTGATTCATATGGATAGTATACCAACTTTTGCTTAGCCTAGCGACCTACCTAAGTGGCTATAGGCCTTTGGCGTTACCCTGCGCCCACGCGGCGTCCGCTCAATAAAGCCAAGCTGCAATAGGTACGGCTCGTAAAAGTCCTCGATCGTACTTGCTTCGTCACCCGTCAGCGCCGCAATTGTCGTCAGTCCCACTGGACTATCACCATAGTTGTCGATGATGCTGATAAGCATATTGCGGTCAGCCGGGTCGAGGCCGAGTTCGTCTACCTCAAGCAACTCAAGCGCTTTTGTGGTGGTGACTGTATCAATAATGCCGTCACCGTTCACGTCGGCAAAGTCACGCACGCGCTTAAGCAGACGGTTGGCAATACGCGGCGTCAATCGGGCGCGAGTAGAGAGGAGTGCTGCCGACTCCGGATGAATGCTGCTTTCCAAAATCGTCGCGGCACGAGTGATGATACGGCTGATTTCCTCAGGCGTGTAAAACTCAAGCCGATAAATATGTCCGAACCGATCGCGGAGCGGCGCCGCCAAAGCACCCGTGCGAGTCGTGGCGCCGATCACCGTAAACTTAGGTAAGTCCAGTCGCACGCTGCGCGCCGCCGGGCCTTTGCCAATCACGATATCAAGCTTGAAATCCTCCATCGCACTGTAAAGCACCTCTTCAACGGCGCGGCTCAGGCGATGGATTTCGTCAATAAACAGCACGTCGCCGTCGCTCAGGTTGGTCAAGATACTCGCCAGATCCCCGGCACGTTCAATAGCCGGGCCGGCCGTAACGCGCAGGCCCGCACCCATTTCGTTGGCAATCACCGACGCCATAGTCGTTTTGCCAAGCCCCGGCGGCCCATACAAAAGCACGTGATCAATCGGCTCACCGCGTTTTTTAGCCGCGGCAATTGCGAGCTTGAGGTTTTTCTTTAGCCGTTCCTGCCCGATATACTCCGAAAAATCGCGGGGGCGCAGGCTGACTTCAATCTGCTGCTCGTCCGCGTCTTCATCGTGCGTGCTCGTATCTACGATTCGTTCTACTGCCATTACTCTTTAGTATAGCAGTCTAGCCTGCAGGGAATGTTGTTTATTTTTAAGCAAGGATATTATTTAAGAATCCCGGCGATCGATTTCTTGCTGCACAAGACCGCGCAAAATCTCAGCCTTGGTCTTACCCGTCTTAAGCGCCGCCCAACGGAGGTAGTTGTAAATAGGACGGTCGATAAAGAAGTTGAAACGCATGTCTTTGGTGGAGATGTCGTTGTCCTGCAGGAACTTGGTAAGAATACTCTCTAGGTTACTTTCGTTGTATTCTTGGAACTGCACCCAACCGTCATCTACGCCAGTCACGAATGCGCTTTTGTCAGCATCCTCGTGGCGCAACAAAAGAATCGGCTTTTTCTGTTGGACGGCCGCGGCAACCTGGTATCCAACTCCAAAGTTCTCGTAACTTGCCTCAGCAATCAAAACGTCAGTTTCAGCCACATTCTCGAGATTTGTCTTATAAATCTCCTTCCAGTTCGCACTTGATGAATCGCCACGAAGCCTCTCTAGGGCTATGTCAATCCAGTCACTAGCTAAGACATGACCCGACTTCTTGATAAAGCCAGTGATCGAGCGAAGAGTCTCCACATCATTTTCTAGGCTACCACGTGATGTTATGAAATGAACTTTCATCTTCTCTCCCTTTTAATACAACTACTTATAGGGTATAATAAAGTCTAAGATATTTCAATTTTAATAGACTTGCACTGACTTAGAATTATCCTTTTCTATGCTTAGCGTATGCAGGCGAAGATGAACTTAGACAATCCCAATGATCTAACAATTCGAGCATACGACAAGAATATTGATTCATTTCTGAACAGGACTCCCGCTACATACGGAACCCCCCACGAAGCCCTGAAGAGGTGGATCGATACTGCATTGTCGTATGCAAAACCCCACGGATCCGTCCTGGAAATCGGAAGCGCCACACCACGTGACGCTACATATATTAGGGAACATGGCTTTACTGTTCAGTGTTCGGATGCGGCACAAGGTTTTGTGGAGCACTTGCGAGACTTGGGTGAACCTGCAGTAAAAATAAACATCATCAAGGACGTTCCTGCACAGACTTATGATGTCGTCTTTGCAAATGCTGTTTTTCCGCACTTTACCGTTGAAGACACAGAGAACGCGCTAGCAAACATACAAAAGTGCCTAAACACCGAT
>DASTSD010000091.1:0-10816 GCA_035760845.1 Saccharimonadales bacterium (SeqCode)
TGATATCCGTTTGGCCTTAGAGCTCGGCACTGATACTAAGGCGATTCGCGAGGCGCTTTCTACTCCAGTGCCGGCGCTCGACCTGCCATTTACGAATGGCCAGCTGACAGGCAAAGGTATTCCACAGGCTCATCCGTATAATGGCGCTAAAGCTGCTGCTATTCTTAATAAAGCAGGTTGGGTGATGAAGGGTACCGTACGTGAAAAGAAGGGTCAAAAACTTGCTATTACCATCGCAACAACCAAAAACCCGCAGTACGAAAAGTCGCTCGAAGTCCTGGCGGGACAATGGCGCAAACTGGGCGTGCAGGTAAACACTAATGTGGTCGATACGACCGATCCGTCGTCGAATTTCGTCCAGAATATCCTGCAGCCAAGGAGTTACGACGTACTTCTCTACGAGTTGTTCATCGGTGCTGACCCGGACGTTTACGCCTACTGGCATTCCTCGCAGGTAGGAACGAGCGGTTATAACTTCTCTAACTATGCGAGTGGAGCGGCCGACGACGCGCTCTCGAGTGCCCGCTCTCGGCTCGAACCGGAACTACGCAATGTTAAATACAAGGCCTTTGCCCGCCAGTGGATCGCCGACATACCGGCAATCGGTCTCTATCAGCCGGTCATGGAATATGTGTATAGTAAGCATGTTCGTGCTATCGACCCGTCGTCGACGCTTATTTCGCCGTACGACCGCTACGCGAACATTCTCGATTGGAACGTCGAGCAGAAATCGGTTTACAAAACACCGTAACTACGCTATAATCGTCCAGGTTAACCCCTATGCGCGAGTGGCGGAATTGGTAGACGCGTCAGCTTGAGGGGCTGGTGAGCATTGCGCTCGTGGAGGTTCAAGTCCTCTCTCGCGCACCATAGTAAGAACCCGGTATTATGCCGGGTTTTTGCTTTGATATAATAAAAGCAATGAAATACATAGCACTGCTGCGCGGCGTGAATGTCGGTGGCAAAAACAAAATAGCGATGAGCGAATTAAAGGCTTGCTTTGAGGAGCTCGGCTTTAAAAACGTTGCGACATATATCAACAGTGGCAATGTCTTGTTCGAGGCCGAGAATATTACGGAGGACGCAGTGGCGGATAGGGTCGAGCAAGAACTCGTCCGAAGCTTTAAGTTCGACAGTGACCTTATTAAAGTCAGGATTATTAGCAGGGACGAGCTTCATACGGTAATTGCCGGAGCCCCGAAAGGATTCGGAACCGAGCCCGACATTTATTATTCGGATGTTGCCTTTCTGATACGGTTTGACGAAAAAGAAGCCTACGAGTCATTCGAATGCAACCCCGAGGTTGACGCGATATGGCAGGGCAAGGGAGTGATTTACTACCGAAGACTGGGAGCCCGCCGCACGGCAAGCCGGCTTTCCAAGGTCATGGGAAAGCCCGTGTATAAAAGCATGACAATCCGCAGCTGGAACACGACCACCAAGCTGCTTGCGCTCCTGGACAAAGAGAGTTGATACAACTAGGGTGTTCTCTGCTATAATGGCGTAGATGGCGCGTTGGCGGAGCGGTTACGCGGAGGTCTGCAAAACCTTTTAGACGAGTTCGACTCTCGTACGTGCCTCCATATATTATCAAAAGGGAAAAGCCCAGCCCGACGAACGAATTTATTTCGTTCCCGGCGCGATAGGAAAAACCGTAGGTTTGTCCTATAGTTTCTGCGCGGATGGTGGAATTGGTAGACACGAGAGACTTAAAATCTCTTGGCCATTACGGTCGTGCGGGTTCAAGTCCCGCTCTGCGCACCATAACAAGAGCCGACCTTCTGGTCGGTTTTTGTTATGTTTTAGCCGAGTACAAGGCGGATGAATTTGCTGACGGCATCGACGGCAAGCTCGACCCAA
Source organism: Saccharimonadales bacterium (SeqCode) (assembly GCA_035760845.1). Lineage (GTDB taxonomy): Bacteria > Patescibacteriota > Saccharimonadia > Saccharimonadales > Saccharimonadaceae > CAMLKC01. Next base: position 1,861 of record DASTSD010000091.1, read on the forward strand.
ATAAGCAGCAGTACGGCGACGATGGCTATGACCGCTAGTATGCGGTAAGCGGGCTTCTTGATTTTATGAACGGCAAAATCAATCGCAAAACCGGTACTTAACAGCAGCACGCCCATGATCAGAAAGTCGCCTGGCGACCAGTTCCAGCCATCGACCTTAAGGACCATCATGGTGAGCGGCACAGCAAGTAGCAGTGCGGTTATGAGTACGATAATGAGAATTCTTTTTTGTAGGGTCATAATAAGCCTCCTCTTTCTATAATACCAGGCGGTCCAAAAATGCAGCCGCCCAGCCAGCGGCCTGATGAGCTTGTACTTCGCTGCGGAGCGCTGCCCACCGCTTAGCCTTTTCGCCTTCCGGCATGGCAAGGGCGGCGTGAAGCGCGCGGGTGATTGCTTTGGTATTTTGTGGCGGTACGATGAGCGCGTCGGTCAGCTGCTGGGCGGCGCCCATGGTGCTGCTAATAACAAGCGTGCCGGGTTCACGCCGGGCGGCGATGTATTCTTTGGCGACAAGATTCATACCGTCGGCCACGGGGGTATTGAGGTGAATGTCGGCAGCCTGGTACAGGCCAGCAATTTCGCTCAGGCTGAAGTTCTCGTACGAGTACCTCACAGGGAGCCAGCCTGCCGTTTGGTGGCGGGTGTTTATCTCGCGGACGAGTACTTCTATTTCTTCGCGTAGCTCCTGGTATTCGAGCATCGACTCGCGCGACGGCGCAACGTTCAGCCGAAAGGTTACTGCCGTAGGGTCGGGCAGGGTTTCTAGCAGCTCTTCAAAAGCTTTGAGCTGCGTCGTAATACCTTTGGTGTAGTCAAGGCGCGAGAGCGACAGTATTATTTTTGCCCCGCCCGCCTGCTTTTTATGTGCGGCAGCCATGTCGCATACGGCCGTATCGTCATTGAGCGAGTCGAAGCTGGCGAAATCTATCCCGATTGGAAAGGAGGCTATTTTGGTATGAGCAGGAACGGCCAGTTTTAGTTCACGGATCGCTTGTTGCATTCTTCGTACGTCGCGCTCTACTTGTAGGCCCATAAGATCGGCCGACAGCAGGCTGCTGACGAATTCGCGCGCGTGCGGGATATTCTTTAGCGCAGAGACGTGCGGAAACGGTGTATGGAGGAAAAAACCAATTCGATTTTTAAGACCGCGCCTCCGCAGCTCTCCGGGCAAGAGCATCAGGTGGTAGTCGTGGACCCAAATATCATCGTCTGGTCGAATATTTGCCTCGATCGTATCGGCAAACCGCCGTGTTACCGTGCGTACGCTGCGCCAAAGCGCCGGCGTGTAGGTAATCGTCGGAGCGAGTCCGTGTGCGGCCGGCCAGAGAATACCGTTAGAAAAATGGTCGTAGTAGCCGATAATTTCCTGCTCGGTGAGGTTCACAGGTGTAATACCCGACGGAAATTCAAGCTCGGCCAGCTCGCGCTCGGTGAGCTGGCGCCGGAGGCCTGTCCAGCCGGTCCAGAGCGACGATTCTTGATCGAAAAGCGAGGCAAGTGCAGTCGCAAGCCCGCCGTTACTACGGGAGAGAGAAAGGACACCATGTTCTTCGCGTATACTGACCGGCAAACGGTTGGACGCGATGATAAGTCGGCGAGCCATGTGCATCTACTGTAACATGTTTTATAATAAAATCTATGGAAAAATCCCAGCTGGCAGATGCCTACCGCCGTGCCGACAGCCGCCTGCTTTTGCTGGATTATGACGGTGTCTTGGCGCCGATCGCAACTTTGCCGGAGCAGGCATATCCGCGCCCTAAAGTGCTGGCGCTGCTCGGAAAACTCACGGCCGATACACGCAACACCTGCGTTATTATCAGCGGCCGCCACCATCAAGTGCTCGACGATTGGCTTGGCAAGCTGCCGCTGGATTTTGCCGCCGAGCATGGGGCGCAGCGCCGTCTGGCTGGCGGTGCGTGGGAAATGACGGGTGTTCTCCCGGATGATTCCTGGAAAGCAGAGGTCCAGGCCGTCATGCGCTCCTGCGCCGAAGCGCTCGACGGCGCTTTTACAGAAGAAAAACCCGCAGCCGTGGGACTTCACTATCGAGCAGTGGCCGATCAGGCTAAGGCCATGGCCGCAATGGATACGCTCTGTGCCGAGCTCGAGCCGCTTGCACGGCGCCGTTCTCTGCGTGTTTTGCACGGCAAAAAAGTCGTCGAGGTTGTTCCGGCGACGGTCGACAAAGGTGCCGCAGCAAGGTTTTGGCTTGACCAAAAACAGTGGCCGTTCATTTTAGCGGCGGGCGACGACGTCACCGACGAGGCGCTGTTTGCGGCCGTTCCGCCGGAGGCATGGTCGGTCAAGGTTGGCGACGGACCAACGGCCGCGCATCTTCGTGTCGGCACGCAACCCGAGTTCATCGAACTGCTTGAATCTCTCGTAGTTTTATAGGAAAAATGCTATAATGAGACTACAATTTTAAGCAGCTAATTTAAGGGGAATATCAGAAAATGATTGCAGTTTGGGTGATAATAGGCATCGTCGTACTTTTGGCGCTGTTCTTATGGATAACATACAACGGTTTGGTGACGCTCAAGGTTCGTGTCGACGAAGCGTGGAGCGATATTACTGTCCAGCTCAAGCGCCGTCTCGATCTTATTCCTAACCTCGTTAACAGCGTCAAGGGCTACGCCGCACACGAGTCGGGCGTATTCGAAAAGGTGACTGAAGCTCGTGCCAACGCATTGAACGCCCAGGGTGTTAAAGAGACTGCCGCCGCCGAAAACCAGTTCGAGGGTGCACTCAAGAGCCTGTTTGCCGTCGCCGAAAGCTACCCGGATCTCAAGGCGAATCAGAACTTCCTGCAGCTCCAGCAAGAACTCGTCGACACCGAGGATAAAATCCAGGCAGCTCGCCGTTTCTACAACGGTGGCGTCCGTGACCTCAACACCAAGATCCAGATTTTCCCTAACAACGTTTTTGCCGGCATGCTTGGTTTTAAGCAGCGCGAGTTCTTCGAGGTCGAAGACATGGCAAAAGCCAGCGAGCCTGTCGAAGTTAAGTTTTAGTCGCCTGTATGTATAGTGCAATTGCCGCCAACAAACGTAACACGGTCATTATTATGGCCGTGTTCGTCGGGCTTATCGGCGCTGTTGGGTGGGCGGTCAGTTACGTTAACGGTGATACCTCTATCGCGTACTGGGTAATCGGTGTCGCCGCAATTTACGCGTTGATCCAGTACTTCCTGGCTAGTAAGCTTGCCCTTGCGATCAACGGTGCCCAGCAAATCGAAAAAAAGGACAACCCGCGCCTGTACCGTATTGTCGAAAACCTGACGATCGCAACGGGCATGCCAATGCCAAAAGTCTATATCATCGATGACCCCGCGCCGAATGCTTTTGCGACGGGCCGTGACCCTAAGCACGCCGTCGTTGCCGCGACGTCGGGTATTTTGGATATCATGAACGACCGCGAGCTCGAGGCGGTCATGGCACACGAAATCAGCCACGTCCGCAACTATGACATCCGTGTTAGCATGATTGCTTTTGGCTTGGTGAGCGCCATCGCGCTGCTTTCGGATATCGCGCTTCGCATGATGTTCTTTGGCGGTGATCGGCGCGACAGCAACACGAATCCAGTCGTTCTTATTATCGGTATCGTTCTGATTATTTTGGCGCCTATCATTGCCGCTATGATTCAGATGGCCATTAGCCGCCAGCGTGAATACCTAGCCGATGCCAGCGGTGTCATGGCAACGCGTGACACTGAGGGGCTTGCCAGCGCGCTCGAAAAACTGCAGCAATACGGCCGCCCGCTCCAGCACCAAAACAGCGCTTCGGCTCACTTGTTTTTTAGCAACCCGCTAAAGCCAAGCGCATTCAGCAAGCTCTTTAGCACACACCCGCCGCTCGAAGAGCGTATCGCACGCCTGCGAAATAACGCCAACAAATTTTAAGGACGCCTCATGCCAGCAAAAAAGACACCACAAAAAACCAAGCGTCCTGCGGATACTGCCGCTAAAAAGTCCCGCTTTGGCCGGGTGAATAGGGCTGTATCTGCCGCAAAAGCACGAACGCGCAGTTTGCTCAGCCGTCGTCCGCACCGTAGCTTTCGCCGCACGCTGAAGCGCGACTACACAAGGTCGCTCAAACTGCCGGGTTACTGGGCATTTACCAATATCGTACGTAAGACCATGTGGCAAAACCGCAAAGTCTTTGGCTGGATGATTGTCGTTTACGCTATTTTTACGGTGGGGCTGGTCGGCTTGGCGTCGCAGGACACATACATCGAGCTGAGTGAAACCCTCCGCGAAACCAGCGGTGAGGTATTCAAAGGCAATTGGGGTGAGCTTGGCAAGGCCGGGCTGCTGCTCGTATCGGGCGCGACCGGCGAGCTGAACATGACGCTCACCGAAGCCCAGCAAATTTACGCGGTTATTGTTATCTTCTTTACGTGGCTGACGACGGTATGGCTGCTGCGCGCGATTCTGGCTGGCAAAAAGCCGAGGCTTCGCGACGGGCTGTATAACGCTGGTGCGCCGGTACTTCCAACACTTCTTCTTGGCGGCTTGCTGATTGTTCAGCTGCTGCCCGCTGTGGCGGTGGTGCTCGGGTACGTGGCACTCTCGCCATACGGCATTCTTGAGGGCGGCGTGGAATCGATGATATTCTCGGCCGCGGCGCTACTGCTCATCATACTTTCGCTGTACTGGATTACCAGCACGCTGATCGCTATGGTCGTGATTACACTGCCGGGCCAGTACCCGATGCAGGCTATCCGCGCAGCAGGTGACTTGGTCGTTGGCCGGCGGCTCCGGATTTTGCTGCGGCTACTATGGCTGGCACTGATTGTCGTACTGACGTGGGCAATTGTAATGATTCCTATTATTCTGTTTGACGCTTGGCTAAAGGGTGTATTTCCGGCAATCAATTGGCTGCCGCTCGTACCGATTGCACTGCTCGTGCTGGGTACGGTAACGGTAGTGTGGGCAGCTGGGTATATTTATTTGTTGTATCGGAGGATTGTAAATGACGACGCTGCTCCCGCCTAACGAGCGTGCCAAGGAGCTCCGCGAGCTGCTGGCAAAATACAGTTACGAATACCACGTGCTCGACAGCCCGTCGGTTGACGATGCCGTGTATGATAGCCTTTTTGGTGAGCTCAAAAAAATCGAAGCCGACCATCCCGAACTCATCACGCCCGACAGTCCAACTCAACGCGTCGGCAATGAACTGCTGGGCGGATTCCAAAAGGTCCAGCATTCCAGTCGTATGCTCAGTTTGAATGACGTCTTTGACCGGTCCGAGGTTGAGGCGTGGGTGGGCCGTATGGACAAGCTGTTGCCTGGCAGCAAGCACGAGTTTTTCGCCGATATCAAGATGGACGGCCTGGCTTGTGCGCTGGTGTACGAAGACGGTATTTTCGTGCGGGCGATCACCCGCGGCGACAGTTTTGTCGGCGAAGACGTAACCTCGAATGTCCGGACGATCAAGAACGTGCCTCTGGGTCTCCGTAAAGCCGAGGGATTCGAACAATTCCTTAGCGGCCGAACCGAAATCCGTGGCGAGATCGTCATGCTGAAAAAAGATTTCGCCGCGCTTAACGAAGCACGAGAAGCTGCAGGCGAGCCGGTGTTTGCCAACCCGCGCAATCTTGCGGCGGGTACGATCCGCCAGCTTGACCCAAAGCTGGTCGCGGCGCGTCCGCTGCATTTCAGGGCGTACGATCTGCTTCGCGACGACCCCGACGAAGTCCCGACCAATATGTTTGCATACGAGGCCATAACGGCCCTCGGCCTCAACCGCAACATGCAGGCGAGCGTGTTTACGAACCTTGGCGACGTCATGAAGTTCGTTGATACGTGGGACAAAAAGCGTAACGACTTGCCGTTTAATACCGACGGCCTGGTAGTAAAGGTGAACGATCGGGCGCAGTACCGTAAGCTTGGCGTCGTGGGCAAACAGCCGCGCGGTGCTGTCGCCTACAAGTACGCCGCCGAACAGGCGACCACGGTGGTCAAGGACATCGTCATCAGTATTGGCCGGACGGGCGCGGCGACGCCTGTCGCCGTATTCGACCCGGTTGTCGTTGCGGGCACGACCGTACAGCACGCCAGTCTGCATAACGCCGACGAAATCGCGCGCCTCGACGTGCGGATCGGTGACACGGTCATCATCTTCAAGGCGGGTGATATTATTCCGCAGGTCAAAAGTGTCGTGACCGAACTCCGGCCAAAAGACGCCAAGGCGACCGATTTCGAAGCAATGCTAGCGGCGCAGTACCCCGAGCTAGAGTTCGACCGGCCAGAAGGTGAGGCGGTCTACCGCGTCAAAGGCGTGACCGGCCCGCTGCTTCTTAAGCGCGCGCTGGAGCACTTCGCGTCAAAGGGTGCGCTCGACATCGACACGCTGGGTGAAAAAAACGTCACCGCTCTGGTTGATGCCGGCCTCGTGCGTGACCTTGCCGATATCTATACGCTAACCAAAGAGCAGCTGCTTGAACTCGAACGCTTCGCTGAAATCTCCGCCGCAAAACTTATTGCAGCCATCCAGGCCAAGCGCGAGCCGCAGCTCGAAAAGTTTATTTATGGCCTGGGAATCCGCCATGTCGGTGCGCAGACGGCGGTCGATCTGGCGGGACGTTTCACGTCGATTGAAAAACTACGCCTTGCTACCATGGACGAGCTACTGGCGGTCGAGGGTATCGGAAATATCGTGGCCGAAAGTATTGCGGCATGGTTTGCCGACCCGGACAACGAAGCGCTGCTTGATAAGTTCACGGATCTTGGCGTACGTCCGCACTACGAAAAAAAGCAGGGCAAGCTCGTCGGCATGAACTTTGTGATTACCGGCACGATCGAGGGCATGGGGCGCGACGAAGCCGCCGACCGTATCCGTGCGCTTGGCGGGACGTTCCAGACTTCTGTCGCGAAGGACACGACCTATCTTGTCGCTGGCGGCAAAGTAGGCGAGAGCAAACTTAAAAAGGCGTCGCAATACGGCACTAAAATCATCACTGGCGACGAACTAAAGGAGATGATCAAATAATGGCTGAGTTTGACGATTTGCCAACTATCGAAACCGGGCTTTACCAGCACTATAAAGGCAACCTTTACCGCGTGCACGGCGTGGGCTGTAATACTGAAGCGCACGAATACTACGTCGTGTATTCGCCGGCCGAACCTAAGGCAGGAATTCCTGAATACTGGCTTCGCCCGTACGATATGTTCGTCGAATCTATCGTCATCGATGGTGAGGAGCAGCCGCGCTTCAAAAAGCTTACGGATTAGTTGCATTGTTTTAAAATTGTTATTACACTGTAGGTAATGTCTCACAGCTTTCCGCCTATGACCGAAACTGCAGCTAGCAAACGTCCAAACCGCCGACCCGAGAGGGCCGGTTTTTTTATGGACCAGCAACACCCAGCATATGTAGAATACGAACGCATTCACAAGCGGCTGGTTGGGCCCAAGACTGCCGATAAACTGCTCCGGATCCACAACGATTTGGTGGGGGCGCCGCTCGATGTTGACTACTTATCGACAGCTGGGTGGGCGGCTGCCGAAGCAGCGATTGTGGCGACTGACCGCACGCAGGAGGAGCGTTTGGACGTTCTTCAGTGCGCGACCGATGCTTGGGATTTGGCGATCGAGCACCGGCGTGAGCAGCGCCAATATCAAAATGAGGAAGAGGAGTATGGCGACGTCGCCCTTAGCCGGCTGCAGCTATCACGGATCTTCATTCCACTGATGGAAGGCATGATTCGCGGTGATGTTACCAAACAAACCAGGGCCGAGTTATACGACCAGCTTTTGATGCTTGCCGCCAAAAACGCGATTGCCCTGCGGGGTGCGCAGGCCGCCGGCCAAGAGGCGGGAGGCTATATCGGCTTGGCGCATGAAATTAACGCAATGCTAGCCGTCAACCGGCTCCGTAGCCCGACGCTCATTGCTATGCCAGCCTTGGCGCGCGCTGACAGCGGGCATTTTCACCCCGAGCAAACGCACGATATTGAGCTGCTGCATTTGCAATGGGGCGAAATAAAAGGCGTCACCCCGATGGAGTCCAAAGCGCGGCCAAAATATCGTCACTACCAACGCTATCAGGCGGCAATTATCGGTGGCCGCATACACCTGTTTACTAAACAGGGTACGTCGCCCGTCGATACCGTACTGCTGTTTTTGAAGGAAGACAAAGGCGAGCTGTCGGCTGAGGAATACGAAGAATTGGACGGTATGACCGATACGATCGTGCACCTGGCCCGACACCAGCTCTCCGATAATCCGGATGTGCCGATCCATTGCCGTGATATCCTGCGCTGCGATAAGGTACCCCACCGTCGCTCCGAAAAGCTGCCGCGAATGCTCGGCGGGCTTGCAGCTACAGCCGCCTGATGTGGTATAGTGATAAGCACATGCGATATCTTAAAACCGGCAGGCTTTACTGCTTTTCACCGCCAGTCATGCTGGCGACGTTCATCATCGAAATCATTGGCGCGTTATATGTGGTGTTCCGTTTTAAAATGACTCCCGTTTCGCGACTGGCGACCGCTATTTTAGTAGGGCTTGCGACGTTCCAACTTGCCGAATATAACGTGTGCGAAGGTGCGTGGGGCGTCGACAGCCTGACATGGGCGCGAATTGGCTACGTGGCGATTACGCTGCTGCCGCCGTTAGGGCTGCACATGGCGACCAAGATGGCCGGTAAGCCGCAAAAAACGCTAGTTGTCTCGGGGTACGGAGCCGCGGCTATATTCGCGACGATCTTCTTGTTCGTTGGACATGGCATGGGCAGTCAGGAGTGTCTGGGTAACTACGTTATCTTCCAGATTGCTCATTGGGCCACGACGCCATACGCTATTTACTACTATGGCTTGCTGTTAGTGACGGTTGGTTACGCTTACCGAGCGGCAAAAACCATGAAGAGTGCTGCAAAAGCGTCGGCGCTGAAGTACCTGGCCCTCGGCTACCTGGCATTTATCGTGCCGACTACCGCAGCGAACCTTATCGATCC
>DASTSD010000092.1:0-5724 GCA_035760845.1 Saccharimonadales bacterium (SeqCode)
TCAGCTGCCAGCTGTACCAGCGCAGCGCCGATACATTCCTTGGCGTACCGTTCAATATTGCCAGCTACGCGCTGCTCACCATGATGGTGGCGCAGGTAACGGGTTACGAGCCGGGCGAGTTCGTGCATACCCTTGGCGACACACACCTGTACCTCAACCATCTCGAACAAGTTGACACGCAGCTTTCGCGTGAGCCGCGACCGCTCCCAACCATGAAGCTCAACCCTGAGGTCACATCAATCTTCGACTTTACGATTGACGATTTCACCCTAGAAGGCTATGACCCGCACCCGGGCATCAAAGCACCGATCGCCGTTTAGTGGCGAATGTAAGTCACGAAGTCGAAAGCGTACTTGTTGCGCTCGTCGGCTTCGTGGTGTTCGCGTGACATTTCTTGCCACGAATCATCGATAGCCGGGAAGAATACTTCGGCTTGTGGGAACGTCGCATCGACTTCCGTCGCAATGATTCGGTTCGCCGTTGGCATCGCAAGGGCGTAGATCTGCCCGCCGCCAATTACGAACGGCTCACGGCCCGTCTCGACCGCATTGTACGCAGCTTCAAGACTATTCACCACGGTCACACCCTCTATTTGCAGCGGCTGTCGGCTGATGACGACGTTTTGGCGGTTAGGTAGCGGCCGGCCGATCGACTCGTACGTTTTACTGCCCATAATAATGGCGTTGTCGGTCGTCGCCTCTTTAAAATGCTTGAGGTCGGCGGGTAGGTCCCGCTGCCATAGCAGGTCATTACTCGCGCCAATTCCCATGTTCTTGTCATACGCTACGATAAGAGTCTTCATACTTCTATAGTACAGCACGTTGCGAACCCAAAACAGTTATGGCATACTGTAAACAAACCAAAGAAACAAACACCTGGGGAGGTGAGCGCTGAAATAACGGCACGTGGAGAGGCGGGCCTGGCTCAGCGGGAGTATAAGGATGAGCGTTTACAGTAATACCGAAATTAAAGCCGCCGTTTCTGATGGGACGATTGTCTGCTTGCCATACAACGAGGCGCATGTCAGCGAAGCCAGCCTGGATTTTACGCTCGGGCACTATTTTTACAAGCAGGAATACCAAGAGGAAGCCACTGTTTATAACCCGTTCGATCAAAAGGACGTAAAACGGTACTTTAAGGGCCCGCTTGAAGCCATGCCGCACAAGCAGTGGTGTGAAAAGTATGACTTTCAACTGTTCGAGAACATCCCTGAGGATCACCCGATCATCGTCCTGCGTCCCGGCGAACGTATTTTGGCGCACACGCACGAATTCATGGGCATCCGCGCCCATGGCGGCGCCAGCGAGGTACGCTCGCGCAGCAGCTGGGGTCGTAACGGCGTGGCCGTATGTTTTGACGCCGGCTGGATCGACCCGGGATACATTAACCGCATCACGCTCGAAATTTACAACCTCAACGAACACGAATCGGTCGTACTGCCCGTAGGCGAGCGCATGGGACAAGTGATCTTCCATAAAACCGGCGAGGTCGAGGGCGACTACAGCGACGGTCGCGGCGGCATGAGCGGCAAATACCAGCACACCAGCGACCTCGACGAACTGGTCGCCACGTGGTCGCCAGACCAAATGCTCCCGCGCGCTTATAAAGACCAGCGCAAAATGCCGCCTGCCATACCAGGCCTGCCCGAGGGCATGAAATAACGTGAGTAGGGGCCGGTTTATCGTCATCGAGGGCAGTGACGGCTCAGGCAAAAGTACCCAGTTCAAGCTGCTTGCCGACTACCTGACGGCGCACGGCATTCCGTTCGCATCGCATCACTTTCCGCGCTACGAAGAGCCGTCATCGTACTTCGTGCAGGAATACCTAAAGGGCAGCTATGGTGGCGCTGACGAACAGGGTGCATACAAGCCGTCGCTGTTTTATGCGCTCGACCGGTTTGCGGCGGGCGAAGGTATTCGTAAGGAGCTCGAAGCAGGCAAGATCGTCCTATGCGACCGCTATATCGGCTCGAACATGGCCCACCAAGGACAAAAGCTCCCCACCGAGGAGGAGCGTACCAAGTACTTTTCGTGGCTGCACGAGATCGAATACGATATTTTGGGCATTCCAAAACCCGATGAGAACATCGTACTGAGTATTCCGGCGGAGCTTTCCGTCAAGCTCATGGCGCAGCGCGACCAGTCAAAAAACAGCGTCAAGGGCGATATTCACGAGGCGGACGTCAACCACCTGGAGCGATCGGTCCGCACCTACCGTGAAATCTGCGATCTTTTCCCTGAGGAATTCTACCTCGTAGATTGCGCCGTGAAGGGCAAGCTCCGCCCTATCGAGGATATTCATCGGCAAATTATTGATCGGCTCAATTTGCAGTAAGGTCGATCGGGGTTTTTGGCAAGAACTTCGCATAGTAGGACGTAGCCTGCGGCTGCACCCAACCATAGTGGTGGTTTTTCGGCGGGTCGGCAATATACGACTCCGTCATGGCAAACAAAGCGCGGTGGTTCTTTTCGTTCTTGAGCAGGCGGTCGAAGTACTGTTCGCCTTCCATGCCTTCGCCTTGGTACACCAAAAAGCCCTGGCGCTGAACGATCCGCACGATGCCGTCTTCAAGGGGGAAATCCATGAGATCCTGTTTACGAAGCAAAATTCCCGCCGGAATCGAGAGGTCCGTCCGCTTCATTTTGTAACGGGGCTCGGCGTCGAGCAGCTCACCACCCGATGCCAGCATCAGCTCATCAAGCTCGCCGTTCATCGCGCCGGGCGCGTCGTAGTCAAACGGGTGCGAAAGCTTTGCAAGCTCGAGTGAACCTATCTCGGGATTGTCTGCCAAAAGCGTGAACAGCTCGGCAGGCGAGGCCGTACCATCAAGCGCACGTTGGAGTCGTTCGTCATCTCCGGGTACCAAATCCTGGATTTTCGCGCGGCCGTTCATGTCGATACGGCGGTTCTGCGAATCAATCAGCGATGTGCGCATGAGCTCAAACAGTTGGTGCGCCTGGGGGACGTTCTTGAACCATTCGCCGTCAATCATCGCGTGGGTCAACCGGCGCTCGATACGCTTTGCCGATCCTGCAACATAAAGGTTTTGCCAAGCGGGCACGCCGACGGCGTGAATAGCCTGCCAAGGGGCAAGCGGAACAGCGCCAAAATCGGGTCGGTCTTCGCGCACAATAGCATGTCGTGACTGTTTTTCATGCATAGGACCTATAATTATACCACATTTTGTTATAATTTGGAAATATACCCTTGGATGCGCGGGATGTTGACATTTTGACAGGTTGTCTGTTACACTACATGCAGACATTGCCAGAGACAGTAGCGGTGAGATTAGTAAAACGATTTCACTTAATAAGCTACCGAGGAATGAAATAAACATTTCGAGACAAGTCTTTGGTAATGCGAGAATCAAAGACTTTTTCTTTTTCAGAAAAAGCCTGCGAAACTTTCATTACCGCACGTTGACAATTCGGTCGGAAAAACAACTAAAGAAAGGATTTTTATGGCTATTTCACGCGATAAAAAGAACACTTTGGTTGCTGAAATGAGTGAGACGTTCTCAAGCGCGAAGATGACTGTGTTCGCACAGTACCAGGGCTTGAGCGTTGCTGACGTTCAAGAGCTCCGCGGCAAAGCCCGCGAAGCCGGCGTCGTGATCAAGGTAGTCAAGAACCGCCTCGTTCGCGTTGCTATGGCGTCAACCGATACTTACAAAGAAACCGACACTTCGCTACTGAAGGGCCAATTGATTTACGCAATCAGCTCCGAGGACGAAGTCGCCCCAGCTCAGGTTTTGGACGCGTTTGCAAAAACCCACCCAACCCTCGAGTTCGTCGGCGCTTTCTCTGGCGAAGGCGCGGTTCTCTCTGCTGCTGAAGTTAAGTCGCTTGCTGGCCTGCCTAGCAAGAACCAGCTCATCGGCCAGGTTGTATCGCAACTGCTTTCACCGGTTCACGATGTTACCAACGCACTGTCGGGCAACTTGCACGCACTGCTCGATGGCATCGAAGCCAAAGCAACCAGCTAATCAATTTTTACTAATTTCAAGGAGTCTATCATGGCTGATATTAAGAAACTTGCAGAAGAGCTTACCAAGCTTACTGTACTCGAGGTTAACGACCTCAAAACTATCCTCAAGGATGAATACGGCATCGAGCCAGCTGCTGCTGCAGCTGTAGCTGTTGCTGCTCCTGCCGACGGCGCTGCCGCTGGCGCAGACGACGAAAAGTCTGAGTTTACTGTAACCCTCAAGGATGCAGGTGCTCAGAAAGTTGCAGTCATCAAAGCTGTTAAAGAAATCACCGGCCTTGGCCTTGGTGAGGCAAAAGCCCTCGTTGACGACGCTCCTAGCGCCATCAAAGAGAAGGTTTCTAAGGACGACGCTGAAGCTGCTAAGAAGCAGCTCGAAGAAGCCGGCGCAACTGTCGAACTCAGCTAATTTCATACCGACCGAAGTCAACCAATCACAAAATACCGCGTACCCGCTACGCGGTATTTTTGTTTGCAATCAAAAAGCCGGGGGAGTATACTGAAAGCCAATGAGCGCTTCAAAGCAAGTCATTCTCAGCATTATTCTCACCACGCTACCCGCGCGGCGCTGATTGCTCATTACACAAAATCAATTCGAAGAGCAACCCCGGCCGCGGCCGGGGTTTTTGTTTTTCAGAGGGAGGACACCACATGGCCAGCACAGTAAAGGCGCCGCCAAAACAAAAGGCAGCACCATACAGCACATCAACCAGCCAACCGATTACCGGAGCCGAGGCGCTCGTGAAGTGCCTTGAAGCATGTGGTGTCGAGTATATTTTCGGCTATTCGGGCGGTGCGGCCATCCCCATCTTTGACGCGCTTGTCACGACCAAAACCAAGATCAAGCTTATTGCGGCCCGCCACGAACAGGGCGCCGCGCATATGGCCGACGGTTACGCCCGCGTCAGCGGCAAGCCGGGCGTCGTGCTGGTAACCAGTGGGCCGGGCGCGGGGAATGTCATTACCGGCCTCATGACCGCCAAAATGGACAGCGTGCCGATGATCGTCATCAGCGGCCAGCAGGTCAGCTCAATGCTCGGCACCGACGCGTTCCAGGAGGCCGACGTTCTCAGCCTGAGCATGCCGGTGGTCAAGCACAACTACCTCGTGCTCGACACTAACGACATTGCCTCGACCGTCTTTGAAGCATTCGATATCGCCAGCTCCGGCCGGCCGGGCCCCGTGCTGATCGACCTGCCAAAAGACGTCAGCTCGGGCGCGTTCACCGGCGCACTAAAACCGACGCGCAGCTTCACGCAGCACGCCATGAAAACTCCCGACATCGAGGCCGTGAGTGCGATTGCCGAGCACCTTAGCACCGCCAAGCGCCCGGTCATACTGGCCGGCCACGGTGTGCTGATCGCGGGCGCCGAGCAGGAGCTGCGTCTGGCGGCCGCACAGTTCGACACGCCCGTCGTCACCACGCTTCTTGGCAAAGGCGCCGTCGACGAAACGCACGATTTGTCACTCGGCATGCTGGGCATGCACGGCACCGCCTACGCCAACAAGGCTATCCAGGAGGCAGATTTTATCCTGAACGTCGGCTCGCGATTCGACGATCGGATCGTCGGTGACCCCGCCGGTTTTAGCAAGGATAAAACCATCGCCCATGTCGATATTGACGGCGGCGAACTGGGCAAAATCGTCCAACCGGATATTACCGTACAGGCAGATGCCGGCGCGTTTTTGCAGGCACTCGCCGCCGTCGATACGACAGCACGCCACACCGCCTGGCGC
>DASTSD010000093.1:0-8558 GCA_035760845.1 Saccharimonadales bacterium (SeqCode)
GAACCGTTTTGGCACATTCACGGCTCGCTCTCGGACACCAAGTTGCAGGCCATTGGCGGCCATGTCAAAGAGCTGATCGTCGGTCCGACCTGCGAGCTGCTTGTCACGCCGCTGTCGCTCCCGCTCAGCCGCCTACCTGACGACGAGACCGGCATGAAGCTAATTTCGTAGTTACGCAACACCGCTTTTTAAAAGGTTCCGTAAGTTCGCCGACAAATCCTGTCGGTTTTTGAGGCTTTCGGCATTCCAGTACCGCAAACCGTCGAACGTTTGTGGCTCGCAGATGCGCGGCGCATGCGTGTCGATCGTTTCCGCCTCATACCATTCGTAGCTGCAGCGCCGGTCATTCTCATGAAAGTCTGCTTGCCCAAGAAACGCGACTATTCTCACTTCGACACCCAGCTCTTCGCGTATTTCACGGATCGCCGCACTCTCGCCCTCTTCGCCCTGTTCCAGCTTTCCACCAGGCAACTCCCATTGCTGGACACCCTTTTTATTACGGTGGAGCAATAGAATATCACCCGCGTCATTTCGTAGGACACAACCCGCAAGTCTCAGCGCCGGAGGTTTCATGGCTCCAGTATATCATGCGACAGATAGCCGGTGTCGCGGACGGATTGCCGCCATGGTCGGGCTTTTGTCAGCGGAATTTTCCACTGTTCGTCACTAGGGTCGATCGTGCCGATAGCAAGGCCGTCATTTGGTGTCGCCTGAATCGTGCCATCGGGTGCGAGGAACATGCTCTGTACCTTATCGTTTTGCGGCACGCTAAAGCCGATCCACATATTATTGATACTGGCGTGGGCCTGCGCGGTAACGGCAAACATCGGGTTGTCGGTATACGCCGAAAGCAGTACGGCGTCGGCGCCAGCACGGCGGTAGGCGTCGAATATCTCGGGGAACTGAATTTCAATGCACAATGCCAGGCCGATCTTCAGGCCGTTTATCGTCACGACGACCGGCTTGTCGCCGCTACTGTACCAGTCGCGCTGCTCGGTGTACGAGAGAATCCGTTTGTCGTACCGGGCGACGACCTCACCTTGGTCCGAGATGACGTAGAGCGAGTTGTTCGGCCAGTCGGGCTCGGGCAAGCGGTAAGTACTGCCGACCACCACCCAAATATTAAACCGCCGGGCGGCGTTTTTGAGCGCTTCGAGCTCGTCTTCCAGCACGATCCAATCGATATCCGCCCAATCGTCGATTTGCTCTTTGGCGTAGCCGCTAAGCGCGCCCTCGGGAAATTGGATCAGCGTGCAACCTTGTTCGGCCGCCCTTCTCATCAGCTCCTGGATTGTTTTGCTATTCTCACGGCAGTCCACCGTTATTGCCATTTGCGATACAGCTACCTTTAGCGAGCTCATATCTCCTCCTTTTTTGTTTTTTCGCCTCTCAAAGCTTAAGTACATTGTACTCCTTTGCCTGGAAAAAATAAAAATCCCACGCATATGGTGGGATTTTTATGGTTTTTACGGCGACTACTTCTTGTCTTTGTCGTCGACGACTTCACCTTCTACAGGCTCGTCGGTCTTCTTGTCGTCGGCCGCGCCCTCTTCAGGTTTTTCCTCTTTGGCAGCGGCTTCGTACAGCTTGGCGCCGATCGTCTGGAGCTTTTCCATCAGGGCTTTTGAGGCAGCTTCGAGCTCTTCTTTGTCGTTGGACTTTTCGTGCTTCTTAGCTTCTTCGACGGCTTCCTTGATGGTTTTTACATCGTCTTCGGAAATCTTGTCTTTGTACTCATCGGGCATCTTTTCGGCCTGGTAAATAGCGTTCTCGAGCGTGTTGCGGGCATCGACGGCTTCGCGCTTCTTGCGGTCTTCGTCAGCGTGAGCTTCGGCCTCTTTTTGCGCCTTTTCGATGTCTTCTTTGCTCATGTTGCCGCTGTCTTGGATAGTGACGGAGTTTTCCTTGCCGGTTCCCTTGTCGCGGGCAGTCACGTTCAGGATACCGTTGGCGTCGAGGCTAAAGGTAACCTCGATCTGCGGAACACCGCGTGGCGCCGGAGCGATACCGTCAAGCACGAACGTACCAAGCGACTTGTTATCACTAGCCATTTCGCGCTCACCTTGCAGCACGTGAATCTCTACTTGCGGCTGGTTGTCGGCAGCGGTCGAGAATGTCTGGCTCTTGCTGGTAGGAATGGTGGTGTTGCGCTCGATCAGCTTGGTCGATACGCCGCCCATGGTTTCGATACCGAGCGAAAGCGGGGTCACGTCGAGCAGGAGCACATCCTTAACGTCGCCCTGGAGCACGCCACCCTGGATAGCTGCACCAACGGCAACCACCTCGTCTGGGTTCACGCCCTTGAGCGGGTCTTTGCCAAAGATGGCTTTCACTTTTTCGACGACGGCCGGCATACGGGTCATACCACCGACCAGAACGATCTCGTTGATGTCGCTGGCACTCATGCCGGCGTCTTTTAGCGCCTTTTCGACAGGCTCCGCCAGGCGGTCGATCAGGTCTTTGACGAGCTCTTCGAGCTTGGCGCGGGTCAGCTTGTACTCGAAGTGCTTCGGACCGTCAGCGTCGGCGGTAATGAACGGCAGGTTGATTTCGTATTCTGGTGTGCTTGAGAGTTCTTTCTTGGCCTTTTCAGCTTCGTCTTTCAGGCGCTGCATAGCCGCCTTATCACTCTTGAGGTCGATGCCTTCTTGTTGCTTGAATACGTCGAGGAAGTGGTTGACGATGCGGTTGTCGAAGTCTTCACCGCCAAGGTGGGTGTCACCGTTGGTCGAGCGGACTTCGAACACGCCGTCACCCAGCTCGAGGACGGAAACGTCGAACGTACCACCACCAAGGTCGAAGACAGCGATCTTCTCTTCTTTCTTCCCTTCAAGACCGTAGGCAAGTGCGGCAGCCGTCGGCTCGTTGATGATGCGCTTTACCTCGAGGCCGGCAATCTTGCCGGCGTCCTTGGTTGCCTGGCGCTGGCTGTCGTCAAAGTAGGCTGGCACGGTAATGACGGCCTCTGACACCTTTTCGCCGAGGAAGGCTTCGGCGTCGGCTTTGATCTTGGAGAGGATCATCGCAGAGACTTCTTCAGGGGTGTATTCTTTGTCGCCCATCTTAACCGCCACGCCGTCGCCCTTCTGGACGATTTCGTACGGCATGATGTCGAGGTCTTTTTGGACTTCGTCGTCGGTCCACTTGCGGCCGATCAGGCGCTTCACACCGTAAATAGTGTTCTTGGCGTTCGTGACGCGCTGGCGCTGCGCGACCTGGCCCACCAGGCGCTCGCCGTTCTTGTTGATGGCGACGACACTAGGAGTCGTGCGGTTACCTTCGGCGTTGGCGATAACTTCTGGCTTGCCGGCGACCATGTACGCGAAGGCGCTGTTGGTCGTACCGAGGTCGATTCCGATAATTTTACCCATAGGTATACTCTCCTTTTGTTAGATGATCAAAACTATATCTGAATGTATTTTAGCACTCTATAGATGAGATTGCCAATAATCCCATTGTAAATAAATTAGCACTCTCATGTCAAGAGTGCTAATTTATGCCTATTTGGCGTTTTTCAATGCTTCGCCGCCTAGAGCCCGCTCACTCTTGGCTGCGGCAGCCCGCCATTCCTTCCAAATATCCGCGTCCTCGGGCGGCACGCTCAGCTCGCCTTTCGTGCCAAGATCATACTCCGTCCCTCTCGTAGCAATGTTAATTTCCGACTCGACCGACCTCAGCGGCCCGTCGCTTGAAATAAAATCAATCAGTCCCTTGAAGTGACTCGTGCTATACCCCATCATCTCCGTGTCTACCGGACCCAGTGATTCTACTGACATATACCTCCTATTTGCGCGTTACTTTTACCATGGCGTGGCGGATAGGGCGGCCGTTTAGAGTATAGCCGGCCTGAAGTTCCTGCTCGATGATTTCGGCTTCGCCCTCGGCGTCCTCGTCGAACTGAATGGCCTCGTGGAGCTCGGGATTGAATGTGTCGCCGCTCTTGGCCTCGATACGCTTTAGATTGAGAGCGTCGAGCGACTTCTCGAGGTTCTTAGCAAGGCCCGCAACGCCCTGTGCCCATTTGTTATCTTTAAGATCTTCGGGAATATGCACCACGGCGCGCTCGATATTGTCGATCACCGGGATCAACTTTAAGATAGCCGCCGACTGGCCGGCTTCGCGAGCAGCGGCTTTTTCGGCCTCGACGCGTTTGCGGTAGTTTTCAAAATCCGCGCGGGTACGCTGCAAATCTGCCGTCAGTTCGGTGATTTGCTGTTCGAGCTCGTCGTTCTTCTTGTCTTTTGCTGGCACGATTTTCTCCTTAAAAAACTACAAAACTTCCTCTAGCATTGCGCCGGCGTGGCGGACAAGGCGCATAACCCGGCCGTAACTCTGGCGGGTTGGGCCGAGCACCCCGATATAGCTGCGATCGGAGTACGGCGAACGGAACCGGCTGATGATCAGGCTGGCGCCGCTGGTCTTGCCGATAGGGTTTTCGGCTCCGATAAATACGTTGAGCGGTTCGTTGGGCGCTGCTTCGCGCAGCCACGGCTCGAGGTTGTCGAGCAGACGCGCCACGGCCTGGGTGTGTGTTCCCTGGGTAAACTCCGGCTGGCTAAAGAGGTTGCCTATCCCACTCATATACAGCTGGTCGCCGATGGTCGCTAGGCCAAGGTTTTGAGTAAGGTCGACCAGGCTGTCGACGGCGCTGCGGATAGCTCGTGACGCCGAGTCGTTATGGGTTGCCACGCGCGCTTCGATCGCCCTCGCACCGCGGTCGAGCGCTGGCATGTCCTCGCTTACAGCGTCGGTGATACTATTGACGTACAGTCGATACCCCTTGTCGGTCGGGATACGCCCAGCGCTGGTGTGCGGCTGCATGATCAGTCCCATCTCCTCAAGACGGGCCATCTCGCTGCGAATAGTCGCGCTTGAGACGCCGAACAGCTTAGCCAACGTCACGCTGCCCACGGGCGCCGCGATCTCGGCGTACTGTTCGATGATTGCGGTAAGAATGGCGATCTGTCGGTCGGTCATGCCACTATTCTAGCACTCTTTTGCAGTGAGTGCCAGAGTTTGCACCTTAAGGGGTCATCACTTATACTATGCGTATGGAAGACCAAATTCTCACAAGCAAACCCCTCTCGGCTATCAAGGCTTGGCTTGGCAACGGCTCGATTAATATTTTCGGGCTGCCGTTCGCCGGAAAAGACACCCACGGCGCCACGCTCTCACAACTATTTGACGCTCCGCTCCTTGGCGGCGGCGATATCTTGCGTAACAGCACTATCCCACCGGAACTCAAAAAAGAGCTCGACGCCGGCAAGCTGTTCCCTACCGATGAATACCTTCGGATCGTAACCCCCTATCTTAGCAAGCCGGAGTTCGAAAATCGTCCGCTCATCCTCAGTTCGGTCGGGCGCTGGATCGGCGAAGAAGAAGGCGTACTGCAGGCAACCGAGGCCAGCGGCCACCCAACCAAGGCCGTTATTTACCTGCACCTTGGCGAAGAGGTTTTACATAAGCGTTGGGCTAAATCCCAGACCCGCGGCGACCGTGGCGCCCGGGCCGACGACGCCGAGCACGTCCTCGCGACGCGTATCGACGAGTTCAACAAAAAGACCCTTCCCGTCATTGAAGTATATCGTCAAAAAGGCTTGTTGATCGAGGTAAACAGCGATGCCGAAAAACACGAGGTAATCGAAAGTATCTTAGGCCGTCTTTATCTCAAGGCGACTCTCGGAAACGACTAGCTACGACTTCTTCAGGAGGACCGTAAAGGCCTCTGACGGAATATCCACTTTACCGAAGCGCTTCATGCGCTTCTTTCCTTTGGCCTGTTTTGCTAGGAGCTTCTTTTTGCGCGAAACGTCGCCGCCATACAAGTAGCCGGTCACGTCTTTTCGGTACGCGCTGAGGTCGGCACGAGCAATAAACTTGCCGCCGATCGCCGCCTGCAAACTCACCTGAAAGTTCTGGCGCGGAATCACCTCTTTTAGCTTGTCCACGACTTCGCGGCCGACACGTTGCGACTCGCTACGGTGCGCCATGATGCTCAACGCGTCGATGATCTCGCCGGCCACGTAAAAATCTACCTTCACGAGGTCTTCGGCCCGGTATTCGGACAGCTCGTAGTTAAAGCTGCCAAACCCGCTGGTAACGGATTTTAGCTGGTCGTAAAAGTCGGTCAGCAGGTTGGCAAGCGGCGCCTCAAAACTGATGAGCGCGCGTTCGTCGATGTAGCTGAGGTTCTTTTGCCGGCCGCGCTTGGTAACAATCAGCTGGATCACCGCACCGATGTATTCTTGCGGCACGACAATCTCGCCGTTAATCCAAGGCTCGCGGATTTCTTTGACTTTGGTTGCGTCTGGCAGCTCGCTGGCCGATTTGATATCGAGTTCTTCGCCGCTATTGAGCGTTACTTGGTAGTCAGTCGAGGGGTTGGTGACCACGAGGTCGAGATCGTATTCGCGCTCCAACCGCTCGCGGATAATGTCCATGTGAAGCAGGCCAAGAAAACCGATTCGCACGCCAAAGCCAAGCACCGGCGAGTTCTCGGGTTCGAACTGCAAGGCCGAGTCGCTCATGGCGAGCTTTTCGACGGCTTCTTTAAGGTCGTTATAGTCTTCGTTCGAAACCGGGAAGAATCCGGCATACACGAACGGCTTGACGTTTTGGTAACCTGGCAGTGCCGAAGCGGCATGCGCGCGCTTGACCGTGACGGTATCACCCACTTTGGCGTCGCGCGTCGTCTTGAGGTTGGTGACAATATAGCCGATCTCGCCGGTCGAGATATCAGCACCCGCCTTCATAGTCGGGCTAAGCGCACCGACTTCAAGCGCCAGGCCACTGGCTCCAGTTGCTATCATCTCGATGGTGTCACCCTTCTTGATTTGGCCGTCGACCACGCGGGTGTACAAAATAACCCCACGGTAATCGTCGTAGTAGCTGTCAAAGATAAGCGCGCGGGTTGGATCGTTTGCCACGCCCTGTGGCGGGGCGATACGCTCGACAACAGCGTCCAAAACCTCGGGTACGCCCTCGCCCGTCTTAGCGCTGATTTTCAAGATATCTTCTTCGCGGCAGCCAAGCAGGTTAATTACCTCGGCGCTCACACGAGGCACGTCCGATGCTGGCAGGTCGATCTTGTTGAGTACCGGAATAATCGTCAGATCGGCCGCGAGTGCCAAGTACACGTTGGCGAGCGTCTGCGCCTGGATACCCTGGCTGGCATCTACCACCAAAATCGCACCTTCGCAGGCCTCAAGGCTACGGGAAACCTCATAGCTAAAGTCAACGTGCCCCGGGGTATCAATAAGGTTAAGGTCGTAATCCTTGTACTGCATCCGGACTGGCGCGAGCTTGATGGTAATACCCTTCTCGCGCTCCAAATCCATGCTGTCGAGCAGCTGGGTTTTCATGTCGCGCTTTTGCACCGTGCCGGTCAGCTCAAGCATGCGGTCAGCAAGCGTCGACTTGCCGTGGTCGATGTGCGCGATGATACAAAAATTTCTAATACGAGATTGGTCCATAGTTCAGGGGTAAATTATACCATCTTTTAGGGGTGGCGAATAGGGTTTACGAGCGTGCGCGGCCAAACAGCACCGACTTTAGCTTCGTGAGCACAGGGTTAACTTCAGGCAGCTTGAGCATCCAGCTAAACAGAACGTACGCACTGAGACTGATAGTAACGATAAGGATGAACTTCGGGAACGTCGCCAGGAAACTCTGGTCGTTCACCCCCAACTGGAACAGCTGGACCGAAATGTAGCTGATAACCGCCATAAAACCGGTGGCGCTGGCCATGCGCCACACCGCCCGCATGAACTCAACATCAAACAGGCCGCCGATACGCTTGGACATAATATAAAACAGCACCATCACCTCGACGAACGCCACGATTGACTGCGCCCAGGCCAGGCCGTACACTCCCATATTCAGCTGCATCGTAAACCATACCGCCAGCAAAATATTGAGACTGATCGAGAAAATCGAAATGTAGAGCGGCGTCTTGGTATCCTGCTGGGCATAAAAGCTCTTGGCCGCGATGTAGTAAATCGAGCGGAAAAGAATCGCCACGACGAGCGTCCCGAGCAACCCCGCGATCAGCGGGTCACCACCGTTCACCACGAAGTTCACTACGTACCCACGCGCAAAGTACGCCACCGTCGCCACCGGCAGCGCCAACCAAATAATCACACGCAGGACCGACTGCAGCTCGCTCTTAAAGAGGTCGGGCCGGCCTTGGCTGAGCCGCTCGGTCATCTTTGGGAATGCCGCCGTACTGATCGCCACGCCAATAAGGTTGATCGGCATGAGGTGCAGCGTGGTTGCCTGCTGGTAAGCACGCACCGTTCCGGCCACCATGCGCGAGGCCAGGTTCATCTCAACGATACCGTTTAGGTAGTCAGCACCTTGGTCGAGCGAACGCGGCGGCAGCAGGCGAAGCACCTGGCGAAAGCCCTTGTTCTTCCAAAAAATCTTGAACTGATAATCAAACCCAAGGCCAATCAAACCGATCGAGCTCACTACCAGCTGCATGATCGAACCAAGCACGACACCCAGCGCCACGCCCATGATTCCGCCGTCGAATACCTGCCAACCGAATATATTGATAC
>DASTSD010000094.1:0-7739 GCA_035760845.1 Saccharimonadales bacterium (SeqCode)
AGATGGATCGGCGCCACCGATAGCCGAAGCTTTTTGCCAAGTAGTCTGCGCGCCGCTTGATACCGATACCGTACCACAGGAGGTGAGGCCTGAACCGTTGTCGCGGTAAATTTGGTAGCTGACGCTTGAGTCGGCGCTGTCGGTGCGGCCCATCAGCGAGGTCGAACCAGAGACGAACTCCTTGAAGTTGCTTGGTAGTTGGTAGGTGACGAATATACTGCGTGTTTGGTCGGTGGTCTCGCCTGTGGTCCACTTGTAGAAGTTGTAGGTTTCGTTGGTACCACAGACGGTTGGCTGCGATGAGCTGCCGTCGTTGATGTTAAGTGTGTCAGAACAAAGGTCGGAGGTGATGGTGCCGATGTCGTTGCCGTTCATGACCGCGTTGGTGTATTCAGGGCTTATCGTCACGAACGTATCTGGCGCAGCGCCACAGGCTCCCCAGCCTTCGGACTCGTAACATTGGACTTTTCCAAGCGTCGTGTCGTAATACATGCTGCCGAGGAGCGAGGAGTTCACTGATGGGGCAGAACCGGCTTTGTCGAGGGTGAGAAGGCTCGGCGTGCCGCTGCCCGAGCCGGTACCGATTTGGACGTTTTTGGCGCCGCTGCCATCATCGGTGTTGACGGACAGTACGTCGCTTCCAGAGGAGTCCTGTACCTGGAAAGCATTCGTGCTATCGACGGAGTTCTTGAATGTCGTCTCGCCAGTCGGTCCCATGTTGAGGATAGTCGCGTTTCCTCCGAAAGAGTCGGCCGCGCCGCCGCTGGTGTCGATCGTTGCGTACAGTGACAGGCGGCCAGCGCTAGTCGATTCGGTCGCGAAGGTGCTTGGCAATGTCGATCCCGTCATGTGAGCGCGGGTTCCGACGCCAGTAGTGAGTTTGGTCGTATCGTCACAATCAGTGGCCAGCCCAAGCCAGTACACCGTTCCACTCGTGACGTTGACCGTAGAAGTTAGTGGTTTGGTGTTCCAGCCAGCCGCTCCTGCCGATTGCTCTGACTTGCCGAGCAGTGCTCCCGGTGCGGTGCCGCTGCCGTTATCAGCAAAGATACCCAGCTGGATATTAGGACAGAAGCTGTCGACGCTGGCCATATAGACCGACATGTTCATAACCGAGCCGGTTTCGGTAGCGGTGATTTTTTGTGCCTGGATGTGCTGGTAGTTGCCCGTACCATCGGTAGCTCCAATGGTATTGTCGCCCAGCGTGTTGGTCGAGCCACCGGCGATAGAGCTTGCAACCTTGAACGAGCCATCGCTCGAGTCGATACCGACCGAATATTTACTGGACCCGTTCGCCGAAAGCTCGATGCCAGCGTCGCCAGTTCCTTGCTGGGCAATACGCACCGGCAAGCTGTTGGTCGAGGAATTGCTGACCGCTACGTCGAGCGGGCGGCTTGGCGTAGCGGTCCCAACGCCAAGATTGCCACCGATGGTAGCATCGCCGACTTGGTTGAGCGTGCCCGTGGCGTCGATGTTGAAGGTGCTGTTGCCGCTGCTGTCCTGGACATCAAGGGCTTTGCCGGTTTGTGACGAGCCTTGCTTGATGACGAGGTTGGATGAGGTCTGGTTGGCGCGGCCCTCGATGTAGGCGGTGACGTCAGAATCGCTAGCCGACTGCAGGGCGATGTTGGAACCTGCCTGTAGGTCGGTGGTGTTGTGGATCAGCTCGTTAACGGTCTTGCCACCAACGGCACCCGAGTTGATAGCGTATGGCGTAGCGGTAATGCGGCGCATTGGCAGCATTTCGCCGTCGGCCTCACATGGGCTGGTGCCAAATGTCGAACAGCCGGCGCTAGAGCCGGCGACGTTCATGGAGAGCCATAGGGTGTCTTGGTCCCAGTCGACGCTGGAGCCAAATGGGGTGAGTGAACCGAGGGTGACCGAGAAGAAGCCGTTCTTTACCTCGACACCGCCATCGCTGGTACCGCCGGTGGTGTGGCTTTCGGTCCACTTAAGCGTGCCGTCGGGGTTGCCTGCCGCGGCCCCCGAGCCGTCTTGGTAGAGTTTGAACTGGATGTTGTAGTTGCCATCAGGAACGACCGCGCCCGTCGAGGAGAGGAGGCGGCCTTGGAAGGTTAGCGTTTTTGTTGTGCTTTGTACAGCGTTTGCGGCATTAACGAAAAATATCGTTGTAATAAACGCAGCACATAGCGCAGTTAGCCCTGCAAGTCGCAGTGCATGACGCCGGTTAAAAATAGTGGGGAGGTGACACCACGCAGTCATTTATATGTTTTTACCCCTGTCAGGGTGCAAAAAATGTTTGTTTCACTGTGATGCGTGGTGGTTCATCAAAGCTTGTGGGTATTCTAGCACAAGCGCGTTAAGAATGACAATACATTTACCCCATATAACTTATGGTATAATGAGCCTAATTGTGAAAATAGCAAAATTCCTCCTCGGACTAGTGGCGATCGCCGGAGTGGTTGCGTCCGCAGCCCCGCTTGCAAGCGCCTACGAGTACGGGGGTGGAAGCGTCCAGGGATACGCCGCCCCAGCCCCACTCGATATCGGCACGATCGTCATCCTGACGGGCAAGAACTCCAACGAGGTATCGATCGCCACGCAAAAAGAGTTGCAAAATATGTTTGGCGTGGCGGTCGACCGCAACCAGCTGCCGGTCACTATTACCAATGACGGCCTCAAGAACGAAACCTTCGTGGCGGTCTCGGGCACCTATAACGTACTTGTCAGTACCCAGGGCGGAGCTATCGTACCGGGTGACTACGTAACACTATCGTCGATCAACGGCGTAGCCATGAAGGCCGGAACAGAGGAAAAAACGGTCTTTGGCCGCGCGCAGGCGCCATTTGACGGCAAGGGTATTACGCTCAGTACGACCACGCTCAAGGACTCGGCGGGCAAGACCAAGACCGTCAAGCTCGGCATGGTGCCAGTCACCATTGATATTCGTAGCAACCCGAACAAAAAGACCACCAAGGTAAAGGTACCGTCCTTTCTTGAGCGCGTAGGCCTGGCTATCGCCGAAAAGCCAGTCAGTCCGATCCGTATTTACCTTAGTATCGCCATTGCGGTGGTAAGTGTGCTTGCAGCGATCGCTATTATTTACGCGGGCGTGCGCAGCGGGGTTATTTCTATCGGCCGTAACCCTATGTCAAAGAAGTCGATTTTCCGGGCCTTGATCGAAACCATCTTAACGAGTGTTCTGATTTTAATTATCGGCCTATTTGCGGTATATTTACTACTGAAGCTATGATGCAGAAATAGGTGGGTGAACAAACATGGGATTATTTCAGGGGAAACAAAAAACGGATCAAACGCCGCCGCTAGACGAAAAGAGTGACGGCGTCCAAAAATTCTTTGACGGCTATTTTCATGAGCTGCGAGTTCGCGGCCGTGTGTATTTTGAGCAGGCGGTCGACGAGAATGTTGCCGAGTTTAAAAAAGAGCTTGATGCCACTATTGCCGACGCCAACGCCGAGCTGAAAAAGCATATCGTCGAAAAACTCGAAGAACAGTTCACCGAAAACCACGCCATCATCCAGGAGGCCCAAAAGGCTGCGCTTGTCTCGCTGACCACCAGCGCCAAAGAGGTCGCCGACAAGCAGCGTGAACTGGGCGACAAAATCCAAAAAGACCTTGCCGAACAAGAGACGGCGCTTAATGGCATGCTCGAGGGTAGCAAAACGCGCATCAGCGAGATCAACCATGCCCAAGACGAAGCACTCCAATCACTGACCAGCAGTGTCAAAGCTGTTGAAGAGCTGCACCGTGAAATCAACGACCGGCTGCAAAAGAGTATCGCTGACCAAGAGGCGATGATCCTGAACGCGTTCGAGGACAACATGGCCCGGATTATCGAGCACTACTTGCTCGAGGCGCTGGGCGACCAGTACGACCTCAAGGCACAGTTGCCGGCAATCATCCAGCAGCTGGAATCGAACAAACAAGCAATCGTGGACGACATGAAGTTATGAACGGCGGCGTAACATTACCACCCAGCGTCGTCAGCAAGGTAGACGTTGCCCGCCTGGTGATCGAAGCCGAACAGCTCGACGCCCAGCAAACGGCCGAAGCGGTGCGCGAAAAAGTCGGTGCGACGGCTCATACCGACACTGCTATGTCGCAGCAGCTGTCTGACTTTTTGGCACAGAACCAACTGACTTTTGGTACCGGTCCCGAGCGGAGCGAACTCATTAAACAGCTCCGTCACCTGAAAGAGAGCGTCCCGGTCGTTCACATGACATTTGCTGTTCCGGCCGACCGCGAAAGCCTGCAGCAGCTGGTGCAGTGGCTGCGTGAATCGGTACACCCGCAAGCGGTGATTAGCGTGGGACTGCAGCCGAATTTGGTTGCCGGAGTTAGCGTGCGCACGACCAACCATGTGCACGATTTCAGCATGCGTTCGGCGCTCAAGAAAAACCACGGATTGCTCGTGAGTGAACTGGGGGCACTGCGTGGAACCGAGTAAAAAGTTCGAGGCGCTGGTGAATGCCGGCAACCCGGTGGGAGAGGTCATTGGTATTGATTCGTTCATGATCAAGGCCAAGGGCTTGCAACCGACCAACGTCCACGCCGTGGTGCGGTTTGACGACGACACCCGCGGGTACGTACACGAAGTGTTCGAAGACCACGTCATCATCATGAAGCTCGACCCAACACCGCTGCATATCGGCACGGTGTGCGTGATCGAATCTCGCGATATCATGACGCCGGTGGGCAAGAACTTTATTGGCCGCGTGGTCAACGTTTTTGGCGAGCCGATCGACGGCAAAGGCCCGATCGAGGCCGATCAGGAATGGGACGTTTTTCACTCGGCACCGATGCTTTACGAACGCGAACTGCTCGACACGCCGGTAGAGACAGGCGTGACCATCCTCGACCTCGAATACAGCCTGGCCCGCGGGCAGCGTATGGCGATGCTTGGTGACAGCAAGGTGGGTAAGACGGCCCTCGCTGCCCAGGTGGCGATCAACCAAAAGAACACCGACATTACCGTAGTCTACGTGCTGATTGCCAAGCGCCAGCGCGACGTGGCCGACCTCGTCACCACCCTCGAGAAAAATGACGCGCTCAAAAAAGCTATCGTGGTCGTGACCAACTCGTTCGAGTCGCTGATCCTTACCTATTTGGTGCCGTATGTGGGTGCCGCGCACGGTGAATATTTTTGGCACAAACTCGGCATGGATACGCTGATGATTTACGACGACCTGACGGCGCACGCCCAGGCTTACCGCGAAATCTCGCTGATTGCCGGCGTGTCGCCAGGCCGCGACTCGTACCCGGGCGACATGTTTTACACGCACTCGAGCCTGCTGGAGCGGGGCGGCAAGACCGAATCAAACCACGCTAGCCAAACGCTGCTGCCGATCGTGTATGCGCCGGGCGGCGACATTACCGCTTACCTGCCAACCAACATCATGTCTATTACCGACGGTCAGTGGATATTGGACGGTCAGATCTTTAAGGACACCATGCGTCCGGCCGTCAGTACCGCCCTTTCAGTCACCCGCGTGGGTGGCGTGGGGCAAAACAAGCGCCAAAAGGGCCTTGCCGACAAGCTCAACCTGACGCTCGCCGGCTACCGCACCGCCGAGGAATACGCGCACTTTGGTACCGAGCTCAGCCCGCAGGCACAGGCCGACTACGACAAGGGTAAAGTGCTCTTCAAACTTATGAACCAGGCAATCGGCGAAATCTACAACTTTGCCGAACAGCAGTTCCTTATGAGTATCGTGCTTGAGAGCAAGCCCGACGAGGTTATCAACATACCGCTACTCAAAGAAAAGGTTCACGATTACGCCGCCAAACTGCAAGAAGACAAAGAAATGAAGGGTAACTTCGACGAGCTGTACGCGCAGCTAAAAGCCGAAGTCACGACGATCGACGAAGCAAAGCGCGCGGCAATCGAAAAGCAGGCCAAAGCCGAGGCTGAAAAGCAGCGCCAAGCAGAGGAAGCCGAAAAAGCGGAAGAGGCCGAAAAAGCGCCCGAAAAGCCAGCGGAGGAAAAGAAATGAGACGGCCGCTAGAAATCAAAGCCCAGGAGGCCTCGGTTCGTTCGGTGGTAAGCCTGACCTCGGCGCTCGAAAGCCTTTCCAGCATGCAGATCGCCAAGACCAAGAACAAGGTGCTGATAAGTAACCAGTTCTTTGACGAGGTCTGGAATATTTACAAACAGATCCGCGTGGACGTGCTGTTTAACTTTGGCCGCGCGCCCGAGGAAAAGCCGTTCGACAAGGAGCTGTTGATT
The DNA here is from genome assembly GCA_035760845.1 of Saccharimonadales bacterium (SeqCode). GTDB lineage: Bacteria > Patescibacteriota > Saccharimonadia > Saccharimonadales > Saccharimonadaceae > CAMLKC01. The sequence continues at coordinate 6,209 of DASTSD010000094.1, forward strand.
CTTATCACGGCAAAGGGCGGCCTAAGCGGCGATATCGACCAGCGGTTGATCCGCAAAGTGGTAGAGCGCTACGACGAAACCAAGAACGACGTGCTGGTGATCGGCCACCACGGCGCGCTCAAGCTCAAGCAGTCGCACATCGACTACACGTATTATTTTGACCTGCCTGAAAAAGACTACATCAACGTCGACCCGCTGATGGACATCATCAAAAAATACACCCGCAGCCGGATCTTTTACCAGAACTATATCTCGCTTTCACAACAAGAAATCAAAGACGTCGACCTAAGTGAAGTAGTCTCGAGCAAGGGTCGCGTTGCCGACCTTTCGACCGTGTCAAAAGATTTGGTAACGGAAAAGACGTATATCTTCGAGCCGAGTTCGTACCAGGTGGCGGCCTACCTGGAGAATTCCATTTTGCGCCTAACTATTTCGCAGTTCCTTTACGACAGCCGGTTGGCACAGGTAGCCAGCCGCTTCAAAGCGATGTCGGCGGCAAAAGAACGCTCGATGGATACGGCGACCGAACTCCACACCGAATACAACCGCGCCAAGCGTAACCAGGTGGACACGAGGTTGAAAGAAAGTTTGGCCGGGCTCAAAAAGATACGTGCAGGAGGGGCGGAGTAATGGAACAATCAGTCTACAAAAAAGGATCGATCAGAAGCCTCAAGGGCCTCGTCATCAAGGTGCAGTTCGTCGAGGACATGCCAAACCTCAACGAAATGCTGTACGTGGAGAACGAGAAAAAATCACCTCTCCTAGTGAGCAGCCTCGACCACGGCGATATTGCCGTGTGCTTGAATATTGGTGGTGACTACAGCATCCAAAAGGGCGATATGGTGGTCCGGAGCGGCAAGAGCCTCGAAATCCCGGTGGGCGACGCCATGATTGGCCGCGTGTGGGACGCCATGGCCCGGCCGATCGACGGCAAGCCGCAGCTCGACGACGCCACGCTCGAGAAAATGCCAAAACGCGCTATCTTTTCGCCGGCTTTCCAAGAAACCAGCCTCGAGAGCCGTCCCGACGAAGTGCTCGAAACAGGTCTTAAGGTGCTCGACTTTTTCACCCCGTTCGTCAAGGGCCGCAAGATCGGTATCGTCGGTGGTGCCGGTGTGGGTAAGACAGTCCTCACTATGGAAATCATCAACAACGTGGCCGAGGGTTCAGGCGCGATCAGTATGTTCGCTGGTATTGGTGAGCGTATTCGCGAGGGTCACGAGCTGTACAAAACGCTTGGCGACAACGACCTGCTAAAAACCACTGCCATGTTCTTTGGCCAGATGAACGAAAACCCGGTCCAGCGTAGTTTGATCGGTCTTTCGGCAATTACGCTTGCCGAGTATTTTCGCGACGACCAAAAGAAGGACGTGCTGCTTTTTGCTGACAACATGTACCGCTACATTCAGGCGCGAAACGAGGTCTCGACCATTATCGACCAGACCCCGGCCGAGGGTGGCTACCAACCGACGGTGTTTAGCGACGTCAAGACGTTCCAGGACCGCCTGGCCAGCAACCAGAACGGCTCCAT
>DASTSD010000095.1:0-2907 GCA_035760845.1 Saccharimonadales bacterium (SeqCode)
TTCGGCAAGAAGCGCGACGTCCCGTGCCTGTGTGACGGGGTTACAGCTAAGGTAAATGATTCGCTCGGGCGTAACTTCGAGCAGTTTGTTTACGACGTCTTCGTGCAGGCCGGCGCGCGGCGGGTCGACGATGACGCAGGCTTCGGCAGTGATGTTTTCGAGCACCTGCTCGCTTGGTGCCAGAATGGCCTTGGCTGCCTGCTCACGTTCAAGCGCGGTAATGTTGCGCTGCATTTCGCGCACGGCGTGCTCGTTGATTTCTACCATGGTCACGTTGTCGCCACCGATCGTCAGGCCGATCGTACCGACACCGCTATATAGGTCGACGACAGGCTTGCCGGCCTCGACCCACTGCTTCATATCGAGCAGCGCCTGCTCGTAAACCGGCAGGTTGATCTGGAAGAATCCCTCGACTGCATAGGTAAACGGAATGTCGAGGATGGTATCGGTCAGGCTGGTCTCGCCCCAAGCCTGCAGACGCTTGGTGATGACACTGGCGGGGCTCTTTGGGTTGCTAAAGATCAACTCGAAGCCGGCGAGGCCGAGTTGTGAAAGTTCCGCCTCGGTAAATGCGTCGAAGCTCTCTTCTTTGACGTAGAGCTGTGCTGCGGCCGTTCCCTTTTGGTCGCAGCGAATGATGACGGTCTTGAGGTCGTAGGCGTTGGCGCCGCGCGCTCGCAGGACATCACGGAGGTTGTGGGCGGCCCTGGTGATCGCAGGGTGCGCGAGGCTGGTCTGGTCGACGGGAATCTTGCCGTGCGTCCCCCGGCGGAAGAATGCCAGGTCAAGTTGCTCTGTGTCATTATCCCACCACCAACTGAACTCTATTTTGTTGCGGTAGTGGAACTGTTCGCCGTCGGTATAGACATCGATGGGCTCGGGAACGACGATGTCGTGTAACTCAAAGGCCTCTTCGATAAGCGCGGCTTTGTAATGCTGCTCGGCGTCGAACGTCATGATCTGCCATGGGCTGGTCGAAAGGTAACTGTCGGGGTCGGCGGGTGCGATGCGCTCGCTGCTTGGAGCGTGGACCTCCGTGACGACGCCCTCGGAAAAGCTGGATTTGTTTTTGGTTACCTGAATGGTAACGTTTTCGCCGGGCAGTCCGCCCCAAACGAACGCTTTTTTGCCGTCGTCAAACTGGCCGAGCGCTTGCCCGCCGCCGACGATCTTTTCGAGTGTGAGCGTCTTGAACAAAGGTTTTTTCATATCTTACCAAGTATACACTACTACCGACGGCGGACCGAGGTACGCTGCACGAGCAGCCATGTAAGCGCTAGTGAGCCGAGCGCAATGGTGAGGCTGGTACCGATAAGGTTTGGCCATCCCGAGAGAGTCGGGTTGATGAACGGGTATGGATACCAGCCAGTGATAGCACCGCGGATCAAGCTGTATGCCAGGTAAAGCAGCGGATACGCCAACCAACAAACGAGTGCGATGCGAAACAAGAGCTTCTTATCGGGTGGGAATGCCAGCCAATCCGCCAGGATAACCACCGGCATTATATAGTGCAAAATGATATTAACTGCCGGAATAGTAGTTTGCAGCGCCTGCTCGTACCCGGAAAGGAGCAGTACGTAAATAACGCCGGTCATTGTCATGTAGAGCGTAAGGGCGCCGCGCAGGTACGCGACCGTACGCCCACTTTTGCCAAGGAGGATATAGGCGCCCACCGTCACCAGTAGCAGTGCCGCTACCAAGTTGCTCTGGATTGTAAAGAAACTGAAAAAGTTACTAACGCTACTGCCCCGGCTGATTGAGCTAATGAGCTGGACTAAAATAGCGCCCAGGCTGACAACACCAAGGCCGAGGCGTACGCTTGCTAAGAGTTTATGCTTATTCATGCTCGTATTGTAGCGCGGCTTGCGAAATCTTGCCAGTTATGGTTAAACGTGCTATAATGAAAGCTCAATAGGAGCATAAAATGCCATCTGAACGACTTTCTGCAGGCAAATCGGCCGCTACAGAGTGGAAGATTGAAAAAATTGTCTCGGATCACCATATCGAAATTCATATTACCCCAGAAAACGGATATAACGCGAACGAAGCCGTGGATGTTGCCCGTGTGCGTAAGCTAGCGCTGGGCGTGCTGTCGGAGGTGGGTGTTGTCCGGCGCTTGGACGAAATCGCCCTCGTCGTCGATGAGTTCGCGACCAACTGCGTCGAGCATGGCGACGGTATCCGTGAAGTCGGCTTTGACATTCAGGCCCAGGATCTGCGGGTGCGCACGGTTAACCGCGTTCGGCCTGAGGATGTCCGGCTCGTCACTGCGGAGCAGCGTGGAAAGCTCGTCAATGAACTCGATAACGACGAGGCCGAAGACGGGCGCGGTATGATGCTTACGGAGGCACTGGCAGACGAGTGGAATCAATTCCCCGAAGGAAATACGATCGTTACGTATGCTGATTTTTGCGACGTCCGCACCGACGATGACCCACATCCCTTTACGACGGCGGCGTAACGACCAGCCTAAGAGCGGAAAGAGGCGTTTTGTTTCTTTCGGTTCCTGCTTCGTATCATTATGATGATGCCGGCGACGATAAGCGCCAGCGAGCCGATAATAGCGGCCAGGTTTGTCGGCTCCATCAGCCGTGCAAAACCGGTATTAGGTGTTCCGACCCCGTCGGTATTGCCGCCGGTGTTCGTACCGCCGCCAGACGTGTCGTCGGCGCAGGTGCTCGACGAAGAGTATGCGCCGCTACTGTACGAGCCGCAAGAGTACGCCGCGGCGAGCGCGGACGGTGCTGGCAGTGCTACCGACGCGCCGAAACCAACAAGCGCTGCACTGAGTGCGAGCATCCGCCATTTGCCGTTGAAGATCCTTGCTGCTGCTTGGCCCATTTCTTCCCTACCACTTGTATTTATGCGTAATATTGCTTATATTTAAAGTGTAACAAATTCGATAAG
>DASTSD010000096.1:0-2484 GCA_035760845.1 Saccharimonadales bacterium (SeqCode)
ATATCACGCCGTTAGACGTCACGAGGCTGTCCGTCATCTTATACGCCGCAGGTTTGACACCGTCGGCGAATAGGCGTTTGCCGGTGCCGAGCGTGATCGGGAATGTCATAAGACAAAGCTCGTCCACCAAATCGTTCGCGAACAGCGACTGAACCAGCACACCGCTGCCGTGGACTTTTATCGGCCCGCCCTCGGATTCGCGCAGCTTTTTGATTTCATCGACATTCGTTAACAATACCGAGTTTTGCCAGCCAGCGTTCTGAACGTCTTGCTCGTTCATGGTGTCGCTCACGACATATTTGGTCACATCCAGTATGCCCGGCCACATTTCAGCATGTTTTGGCCAGTAGTCAGCGAAAAGCTCAAACGTCCTTTGACCCAAAAGAATATCGGTCGATTCCATCCAGCGCTGCATAAATTCGCCAGCAGCCTCGTCGGCCTCGGCGAAGTACGGCGCCGTCCAGCCGCCAAACTTAAAATCGCTTGCCGTGTCCTCTTCCGGACCGCCCGGCGCCTGCATGACGCCATCGAGCGTAATAAACTCTTGAACGATAATCTTTCTCATAGCCTTATCGTAGCATAAGCGTGGCGGCGTCTGTTACACTTACCCTATGGAAACCACAAATTCTCAAACACTCCCCTGCGATATCGTCCTCCTCCCAGCCCAGGACCAAGCCGAGCTCGCCGTCCAGGCTAGCCAACTGCTGTCGCCCCAAGGCAGCCTATTCACGCTCAATAACCGTGATTTTTACGCGCACGCCTCGCTGTATATGTTTCAAATGAACATCGACAACCAAGAAGAATGTGTTGCAGCCCTGCGGCAGCTTGCCGGGCAAACGGCCGCCCAACAACTCGAGCAAGACGGGTATTTTTACCAGGACTCCGGCCACGGCAAAGGCTATGTCGACGTAGCCTTCAAGCGAAACGAGGACGCCGACCAATTGCAAGAGCAAGTTATCGCTACGTTCAACAACCTGCGGGCGGGCATGCGCGAAAAAGACAAAATAAAGATGCTCGATGCCACCGGCTTAAAACTCGAAAACCTCCAAAAGTACGGTTACCCCGCTGTCGGCGAGTTATTCCGCCCGCACGTCACCCTCACCAAGTTCCCCGCCGAGATCACGCCAGATCTATCCGGGCTGCCATCTCCCCAGACTTTTAACGGCGTATTCGACCGCCTCGGCCTGTTCGAGATGGGCGAGAATGGAACCTGCATTCGAAAAATCGCCGAGTTTCCGCTGCTTACAAGCTAGCCTCCGGTTACCCCTTCAAATCCAGCGTACACAATCCTCCCTAAAGCCGAATGATATACTACTCTTAGATGGTTAGTATTAGCGTCAGCAAATTCGATAAGGCAGTGATTAACTTTGTCTCCCGGTCGCCATCCGGCCTTCGGCCCGTTTTTGCAGCCATGAGCTACATTGGGCACCCTATTGCTACGTCGCTTATCGGCGGTACTTTAGCCATATACGGCATTTTTCAACACCATCCTGCTGTCTTTTGGAGCGGATCCCTCATTTGGGTAGCTTTGGGCATCAGTACGATCCTCAAGCATGTCGTTGAGCGTTCGCGGCCCATTACCAGCTACGTCGCCCGCATGCGCATTCCCAGCTTTAGCTTTCCAAGCGGTCACACTACAGGATCTACCGTCGCTTTTGGCCTGCTCGCGTACTACGCGTATCACCTGTTGCTCAGCCCCTTTGGCTATATCTTGCTCGTGCCGTTCATCGGGCTGATCTTTCTGGTTGGCGTCTCACGGATTTATCTTGGCGCGCACTACCCTACGGATGTCGCCGGCGGCTGGACGCTAGGCGCAGTGTTTTTATATATCGCCCTATTTATTATTAAGCCGCTATCATGAAAGTCGTTCTCGTTTACAACACTGGTTCTGGCGGCAAGTTTTCCCTTAGAGACCTGCGGAAAGCTTTCAGCCAAGCCGATATAGAAATCATCGACTCTATCAAAATCGAAAACGGCTTTGAGTCAGCGCTCAAAAAATATATCAAGCGAGGGGAGATCATAGCGGCAATCGGTGGTGACGGCACCATCAGTGCTCTTGCCAACCTGCTCAAAAATACCGGGGCAACACTAATGCCACTACCCGGCGGGACGCTCAATCACTTTACAAAAGATTTGAATATTCCCCAGTCACTGCCCGATGCGCTCGCCTATTTTAAAACCGCAAAAAAGATACGCATCGACACCGGACAGGTTGGCGATACGACGTTTATTAACAATTCGAGCATCGGGCTCTACTCGGACTCCTTGGTAGACCGCGACGAGCACCAGAAAAAATACGGCAAGTGGCCAGCGGTCGTCATCTCTGCTTTTGCGACGCTGTTTCGCTTTCGCACGTACCATGTCGAACTAAATGGCAAGACGTATAGGACGCCGCTTATCTTCATCGGTAACAATAGATACGAGCCAAATGGCCTCACCTTCACGAGAACGCACCTTAATGAAGGGCTGCTTTCCGTCTATATG
>DASTSD010000097.1:0-3212 GCA_035760845.1 Saccharimonadales bacterium (SeqCode)
GCTCTATGCGAGCAACAAAACATATTTGTTGAGAGCCTTGTATGTGTCACGATAACCCACCTGTAATATGGTGGGTTTCGTGATTGTTGGTGGCGTTAGGCTAAAAAGTAGAAGAGCAGCGCAGCTGCTATGACGCCAAGAACAGCGACCGAAACATAGGCGGTGGTAGAGCCGCCGCTGTGCTTTTCGTCGGCCTTATCGGCAAGCAGGCCGCTAGACGGCTGGACGGTTGCGACGTTTTGTTCGGTGTCGGTCTCGACATTGGCGATGGCCGGTTCGTTCAAGTGCCTAGCGGCAATCTCGGCATCGGCAGGGGCATCTGGCTGTACGTCGGTATGAACAGGCTGTAATGTTAGCTTTTTAGACTCTGCGAGGCGCCTCTGGTCATCGGTGACCGGCGCGTTGTTATCGAATTCCATGGACCCTCTCTTCTTTTGCACTATTGTAACAAAAAACATCCCCTCTGTCATCTGTCGTCAAATGGCAAAGGGGATGCCCCGAAGGGCCCCGGCGCTCAGCTTGCGCCGAACTGCTCGTGTCCTTCGGGGAGGTAGGGTGGCGTGTGCTCGTTGTACTCGTTCAGGTAAGCGTCGATGTACTGCAGCAGGACGCTGCATGCGAGGTTGTAGCGGAAGCTGCCAACCTTGCGCGACATGACGACGGCGATCTGATCGGTGACGTGCCGGGCACACTCACGCTGCTGGGTGCTGCCGCCCTGGACGCCCTTGGTGCGGGCGGCCAGGAAAGCGCGAAAGGCGCGGTTAGCCAGCAGGTCGTTCATTTCGTCGGGGGTGATCATACGGATGGTTCCTTGTCTCTTCGACGGTGCCTACAAATTCTATTATATATTAAAAACATAAGCTTGTCAATATTCAACAGAGGTGATAGAATGAAAAGGAATGAAGAAAATCCAAGTCATCACCTTGTTTCCTGAAATGTTCGACGGCGTGTTTAATACGTCCATGATGTGGAAAGCGCAAAAAGAGAACGCTGCCGAGTTCAGCTGCGTCAATCTGCGTGATTTTGGCCTTGGCCCGCGAAAGCAGGTCGACGATACTCCGTACGGCGGCGGTGACGGCATGCTGCTCAAGCCCGAGCCGCTATTCGACGCGGTAGAGGCGGCCAAGCGGGTCGACCCCACGGCCAAAGTGGTGCTTATGACCCCGCGCGGCGACCGCTGGGTGCAGGCAACGGCCCAAGCGTGGGCGGACGACGACCGCGGACTTATATTCATCTGCGGACGCTACGAGGGTTACGACGAGCGTATCGTCAGCCTTGTTGACGAGCAGGTGAGCGTAGGAGACTACGTACTGACCGGTGGTGAACTACCGGCCATGACGGTGATTGACAGTATCGTGAGGCTGATTCCGGGTGTACTGGGCGGCGAGACGAGTGCGGCTATCGAGAGCTTTTCGGACGGCGAGACGCTGGAGTTTCCGCAGTACACCCGCCCGGAGGAATTCCGTGGCATGCGAGTGCCCGACGTACTGCTAAGCGGTCACCACGGCGAAATCGCCAAGTGGCGCGCTGCCAACTCGTTCAAGGCAAAATAAAGTCCGAGAAAACAAATAGCACCAAGGAAAACCGAGGTGCTATTTTGTTGTGGTGAATATCGTAGAGCGATCAGTCACATTGTTTTTTGGAGTTGTGTTTGTTTTTGTAACCTTCGCTGTTAGTAGAATACGGTATGCCGCAATAAAACACAAGCGAATTAATAAAAAAGACAACGCTTTTCTTTTTGCCGGCGGAATGTCGTATACTGCAAGTATGAGCGTATTCGTACAAGCCACCCAAGCACCTAAACCCAAGACAAAAAACATCCGAACGGTCGGTGTCGCACTGGCTGGTGTTTTTGTGGTAATGGCGGTGGCGCAACTGTTTACTTTTGAGGATTTCCCGGCGGTTATTGCGGCTATGTGGCTGCCTGGCGGCGAAGGTTTGGCCCCAGTAAGAGCGGCCTTTATCGTGGCGCTAGAGGTAGGAGCGGTGCCGTTCCTTCTCGGCATGCGGCTAAGCCCGGCCATGCGCGTCTGCAGCATGGTGGCTGGTTGGCTGGCGATTTTGGCGTGGTTCGTGGTGACTATCATGCAAAACCTTAGCACTGGGGTTATCGTGAACAACGGCATGCTGGGCGCGACGGTCAAGCTGCCCGTAGGCTGGTGGAACCCGCTCCTGATTGTGGCAATGGGTATTTTAGCGGCCTGGGCCGCGTGGGGTATGTGGCCGTTCAAAAAGCGTCGCAGCTAACACGTTGCCTCGGTAGTGGTTTCAGCGTATGATAAAGACAAATAAAGCGAGGAGGGGTAATGGATAGTTTGCGTAATCTCGAGGCGATGGTAGCGTCATGGTACAAGAGCGTGCCGCATTTGCCAAAGAACGGCCAGCGGTGGCTCGCCGAGAATGCTTGGTGGCTAACGCTTGTCGGGGTAATCTTGGGCACGATGGGTATTTTGAGCGTGCTGCTTGGTGTGCTGCTTGCCGGAACGCTTCTGGCTGGTTACGGTGGGCCTATCGGCGCGGCGATTGGCGGCCTGGCCTTTATGATCGTCATTATCTCGCTGGCGTTTGGTATCGTCGACATGATCCTTTCAGCGTTTGCCATCGCGCCGCTGAAAGCCATGCAGAAGCGTGGCTGGTCGCTGCTATTTTTGGTCGCGCTTATCAACGTACTGAGCTTGCTGGTGTCGTTCTTGTTCCAGCTGAATCTTTTTAGCCTGATTTGGGGGCTGCTGTTCGCCGCTGTCGGCGGGTACTTCTTGTTTGAGGTGCGCGATTACTTCCATACGCACCGCCCAGCGAAAAAGGCCAGCACCCGCGCAGCAAAAGAGGCGTAAAAGCCGCGCGGTACTTGAGTTTGCCGCCTACTAGTGGTACAATTTCCACTAGTACCGATGGGGTGTCGCCAAGTGGTAAGGCACTGGGTTCTGGTCCCAGCATTCGGGGGTTCGAATCCCTCCACCCCAGCCAAGAGATTATCTAACTCAAGAAAGATGTCCAAGTTTGGACATCTTTTTGTTTGGCAAAAAAATCGTTACACCTTAGAAAAGTTTGATCAAGGTTCGAATCCCTTTTCTTAAATCAAGAATTGTCCCAACAAGAGTTGATTGATTTATACTAAATATATGAAGCTACAGTCTATCCATGTTGCTAACTTCCGTCTACTCAAAGACATAGAAATCTCGTTAGAAGAAAAAACCACCCTAATAGTGGGG
>DASTSD010000098.1:0-16779 GCA_035760845.1 Saccharimonadales bacterium (SeqCode)
GCTTGAACGCTTGCCCGGCTGGAGACTTTGTTTTTTGATGAAGAGGGTGGGCGACAGGGCGATCAGCAGCGCGCCGATGGCGATTTCGAACCCGCCGCTTTTAACGCTCGGCAGTACAAGCATGGCGGTGATTGTCGCGAGAATCGTTAGTGCGGCGAGTGGCCATAAAAACCGCTTGTTGATGAGCTGTTTGCCACGCATAGCAACGAGCGAGCTGCCGCCCAGTCCGAGACTGGCAACGGATGCGCCGCCAACGATTTGTTGAGGTGTGAGGCCGATGAGTAGGTAGTAGGGAGTCATGATAAAACCGCCTCCACCACCGCTCATGCCGCTGATGATGCTTGATAAAAACGCGACACAAAAGGTCACGAAAGTTAATAGGTTCATAAAAATTCCTTTAGTTAGTTTTTGTATGAAGATTTTTAGGCAGCGCGTGGCTGACATAGTGTGATGCCAAGATAAAAACGTCGATTTGGGAGAGTGCGCTAAACGCGAATGTAATTTCATGATAGCACATAATATCGCTCAAGTCAATCTTAGTAAGAACGTACCTTTAATACGAAAATAGCCACCGAGGTGGCAGCGGAATCCTTGTTGGATCCTCGGCGGCTATCTTCGGTGGCTGTGCCACGGTGCACTGACGGGTCAGCGGGTCGCGGGGACGTTCTGCTTGCGCGGCTTGCGGATCGCGATGATCAGGCCGGCGATGAGAAACGCCCACGCGATCAGGACCCAGACGAGGCTGTGGTGCCAGGCCGGCTCCTGCCACGAGGGGTAGAAGGTGTGGATCAGGTAGAGGGTGGCGCCGCCGCCCAGGAAGTTGGAGGCCCAGCCGTAGATGGCGCGGCCGCGTGTGTCGGCCACCATCGGGATCAGCAGCGTTCCCACCGTTGCCAGGACGTTCAGGGTGAAAAGGACATGAACCATCGCGGTTCTCCGTTCGTGCTAGTGCGTGACATGTTTGATAATACAATAAAAGTACATTTTAGTCAATATTAGTAAAAACGTGTGGCTCGTAGTGAAAAATCTAACCAAGCACACTAGGCTAGTTTGCTATAGTGAAACTATGACGACGCAGCCAAAACTCAAGCGGGTAGTGACGACCTGGATGCTTGCTTTGTATGGGACTGGGAATATCATTGGCGCGGGCGTGTACGTGCTGATTGGCAAGATTGCCGAGCCGGCGGGGTACCTTTCGGTCCTGGCGTTTTTGGTGGCGGCAGTCGTGGCATTTTGCGCGGCGCTAAGCTACGCCGAACTGGCCTCGCGCTTTCCGGTGAGCGCCGGGGTGGCGGTGTACCTGCACGAGGCGTTCAAAAAGCCGCGGCTTTCGACAGCGATCGGGCTGTTTTTGGTGGTGGCCGGTGCGGTGTCTATCGCGACACTTTTAAAAGGCTTTGCGGGGTATTTTGTCGAGCTCGTGCCGGTTTCGCCGCTGCTTGTCATGGCGGTGGCGATACTCATTCTCCTTGCAATAACAATAAAGGGCGTGAAGGAGTCGGTAGGATTCGCGGCTATTTTGACGGCGGTCGAAGTGGGTGGGCTGCTGTTTTTGATAGGAAGCATACTGTTTTCGCAGCCATCGGCCATCGGTGACTTTAGCGGGCATTTCGTAGAGTCGCTCGGCGGTATCGACGCGGCGGCAATGGCGGGGATTGCCTCGGCAGCATTCATTGCATTTTATGCGTTTATTGGGTTTGAGGATATGGTGAATATCGCCGAGGAGGTAAAGGAGCCGCAAAGGGCATTTCCGCGTGCGATCATGATTGCCATGGTGACGGTGACCCTGCTGTATATACTGGTAGCAGTGACCGTGCTGGGCGTCGTAACACCGGGCGCTTTAGGCGGGCAGAGCGCGCCGCTCGCACATGCATATTCGTCGGCGACGGGTAATTCGGCGGGTGTCATTATTGTCGTTAGCCTGATAGCGACGCTTAACGGAATTATCGTCAACATGATAATGGGATCGCGGTTTTTGTACGGCATGGCACGTCGCGGGTGGATACCTGCGTGGTTTGGCAAAGTATCGGGCCGGCATGTGCCTACGCGCGGTTTGTGGGTGGTGGCGCTCGTAGCGCTTGGCAGCGCTGTGATGCTGCCGATCAGCCAGCTGGCGCAGCTTACCAGCTTGCTGCTGCTTTTCGTTTTCTTTGCCGTCAACCTCTCGCTGGTAATCATTCGCAGGCGCGACACGAAAGAGAGTTTTCACATGCGGCTGTCGCATCCTGTGGTGCCGTGGTTTGGCGTGCTTGCAAGCGGGGCGCTGCTGGTGGCTCAGGCGATGAGCTCGCTATTTTAGGTGATTTAAAATCAGCACGACTGTAATTGAAAAGACTACAGATTGGACTGTAGTCTTTTGGAATAAAACATGTGTGGTGGTGCTGTCCGGCACCCGGGCGCCTGGTGTGACGCTCGGGTGCCGGGGCCGTCATGGCGTTGGTTCGCCTGTGTCGGCCGGCTGACTCGTCTGGACTTCGGGGTCGGAGGTGGGGGCTTCGGATTCGGGATTCTCCGGCTCGGCCGGCGTCGTGGGGGTAGCCGGTTCGGTTGGCTCCTCGGTGGGCGGCTCGGTCGACGGCTCCGGCTCGGCCGGCGGGGTCGTGCTGGACGGAAGCGGGCTTGCCTCCGAGCTCGGCTCGGCCGGCTTGGTCGTGGGCGGCTCGACAGAAACCGTCGCCTTGGGGCCGGGTTTGGGCCGGTCTTTGCTCTCCGTGGGCGTGTCCTTCGGGGGGTCATGCCGCTTGGGCTTGGTCGCCTCTGGAGCGCTGTTCGTGACTTGGGGCTTCTTGGCCTGTAGGGGCGCAGAGACGTCGACACCCATGAGGATTGCGACGCCCATTCCCGCCACGAAGGCGAAGAGAACCACGGCCGCGATCCCCGGAACGAGGAAGGGGCTGTGAGGCGCCTTCACGTACTCCACGGGTGGCTCCGGCTCCTCGATCGGTCGAGGAAGCATCGGTGCTACTCCCGTGGTGATGCGCGGCAGCGGCTCGGTGGGCGTGTCGTCGGCGAACAAAGGCCTCTCCGATCAGAAGTACTACACAAACGGTCTGCGTACTCTTATATTATAACATAACTATTATAAAAAAGCAATATATGCTGGGTGTTATTTAATGGTGTCGAACAGCCAGAGTGGAACGTGATTCTCTTGCAATGTGTGGGCAAATGTCCTGAATGCATAGGTTGAGGGACTGGTTGCGTAGCCGCCGGTCGGCCAGTATGACCAATTAGTGCCTTCGGCCGAGGCTGACTTGTCCTCGGCGAATAGGTGCATCGCTACGTGGAATCCTTGCGCTTGGAGTGATTTGATTTGAGCGACGATGTCGTTTAGCAGTGAAAGGCGCTGGGCGGGAGTAATGGTAACTTGGCCCGCTTGTCCGGCGTACATGCTGCTGAATGTGCCGCTGTTGAGCCAGATATCCTTGATACCGAGTGACCGTGCGGTTTCGGCGGCCAAGCCTACGCGTAGGTAATCTTTTGGACGGCCGTTCGTTGGCGAAGTATCATATGCGGGCGGCGACCACGGAAAGCCCTGCAGTCCGAAGCTATCGACAAGCCCAGGTGGAATACCGCGAATAAAGGGCAATAAACTGACGGCCCGGCCGTTACTATAGTTGCCTGGCTCGGTGTAGGTGGTTGTGTCGAGGAGGAGGCTGGCTTTGCTTTTTGGGAAGTGTTTTTTCTGTATTTTGATAGCCCGGGTAACGCCGGCCGAAAAGACAGCCGGATCGACGTTTGTCCATTCGGGCAGGTTGCCCTCGGGGATTGGCACCCATGTTCCCATCATAGTATCGGTGATGCCGGCTTTTTTGAGGGCAGCAAAGTAGGTATCGAGTGCGCGGTCGTACTTGCCGGTACTGTAACTTACCAGGTTGATCGGTCCGTTTTCGTTGGCTGGCTCAAAAAACACCAGCGGCGTCACGTTATATTTGGCGAACTCACGCAGTTGGGTGGCAACGTCGGCCGCATATGTAACGGCCGACTCGTTTGTGGTGGGCGTGGGGACAAAAAATGACATTTGCGCCGTGACGGCACTGTGGCAAACGGCTTCGTACTCGGCGAGTTTTTTGAGCTGCGGAGAGTTGGAGTTAGCAAGCCCGGCTCGTTTCGGCTGGCTGGTCGTGCAGTCAGCGGGAGTGCCAACGGTGGATGAATACGAGTAGGTGAGCAGGATTGCACAGAGCGTAGCGATGATAGCGGCAATGACTTGTCGTTTTTGCTGATTGAACCGACGGTGTAATACCAGCATGCTTATGGCTATTGTACGCCCAAGTTGAGAATCCGCGCAAACTCAGGGGTGAATAAAAGCATGCGAAATTTTTCACATAAATCATTGTAATTTTGTCTATATGAGCCTACAGTAGGAATGAGAATAGGTTAAATCTTTAGGGGTCATAAGATGGGAAAGGATGGAGATACCACTACGAAGCGAACGCGTCGTAGGCGGCTAGCGCTGCTTTTGCCAGCGCACAACGAGGAGCTGATTATAGCAGCGACGATCGAGTCGGCGGTGACGGCGGGGCTCGACAAAGAAGATATTTACGTCGTGGACGACAACTCGACGGACGCAACGCGCGAGATAGCGGTGCGCGAACTGCCTGCGGGACATGTGCTGAGCGTTGCGCGCAGTGGCAAAGCGTTGGCCGTGCAGCAGGCCTTCCGGCATTTTGAGTTCGAAAACCGCTACTGCTGGATGCATGTTGCCGACGCGGACAGTATATTTTCGAAGGAGTATTTCAACGCCTACTATCGCTACTTGAATTTGGAAGACTGCTCGGCGGTGGTGGGATTCGTGCAGAGTATGGGTGGTAATTGGCTGGCCAACTACCGTAGCTTTAGCTACACGTACGGCCAGCATATATTCCGCCGGATCCAGTCGTGGTTTGGTATGATTGCCGTGCTTCCGGGGCCGGTGACGTGCTTTAGCACCGATATCATCAAAGATCTGGACTTTGAGACCGAGAGCCTGACGGAGGATTTTGACCTGACTCTGCAGATTCACCGTAAAAAGTTGGGGCGGATACGGTTTGTCCCCGAGGCGGTCAACTACACGCAGGATCCGCGGACGATCGGTGACTTTTATGGCCAGACGCTGCGGTGGCAACGCGGGTTTTTCCAGGGTGTGCGCAAATATAAGATCGGACGGCGGCCACGGCCGATTGATTTTGGCATCGGCTACCAACTATTTGAGACAGTGTATTACCTGCTGCAGCTGACAATTATTTTGCCGCTGCTTTTCATGAATAGGCCAGAGGCGGCCAGTGCACTTATTGTTGCCGACGCGAGCATAATCGTGCTGCTTGCGGTGTTTTCGGCCGTCGTGGCGCGGCGCCCGGTGATTTTGCTGACGCTTTCGTATTTTTACCTTTTGCGATTATTCGAGCTTCTTATCTTTCTGCAGGCGTTCGTAGAAATCATTATTTTGCGCCGTTTCAAGACCATCCAAAAGGGATGGGACACCGAAGGCCGGCGATACGAAGTCAACGTAGCTGACATGAAAGGACTCGGAGGTGGCGGTTCTGTCTCATGAGCGGTATTCGCGCCGCTACCGCAAGTGGCAGCAAAACGTGCTGCTGGCGTCGCCGTTCGTAATATTTTGCGGTATCGTCGCGGCAGTGTTCTTTTTCTACCGGTTTGTGCTGGTGGTAGCGCCGATCGCTTTCTTGGAGCAAACGGTCCTGCCGGGGGCTGGCAAGTCGAGTATTGTGTGCAGCGAAGACGAAACGAACAGCTCCGATAACGGCGCGCCGGTTTTATCGGCTGGCTATCAAAAGAGAATCGAAGAACAGCTGGCGCTTTCGAAAAACCTTGTTAAGAATCCAAAGCTTTCGGAACTTGACGGCGAATCTGGCGAACCTGCCGGCTATTCGCATGTCGCCGATCCGCCTGGCGCGCACTATAACCTGCGAAAAGACAAAAAGGACGGCGCCTACCTGCATGTTGATGTGACGAAAGATACGCCAAAAGGCGGGGTGTCCGCGTCGTGGGCGTTCGATTCAGTCAAAGTGCGCGCTGGCGAAACGTACGCCTACAGCTTTTACTACCGGAGTGATGTGCCGGTGCAGGTGTCGGTAGAGTATAAGACGAGCGGCAAGGTGAACTACGATGAAGTGACCGTCCTGGATCCGAGTGCGTCATGGCAGCGGTTTGACGCGCATTTTGATAACGCAGTGAAGGCGGCGGAATTTCGGTTTGATATTACCAGCAGCGCCAAGGGATTCGTTGATAGCCGCGGGTTTGATATCCATAAAATTGCAAGCGCGACGCTGCCAAAAGGTATGGTTAGCGTGACTTTTGATGATGGCTGGCAGAGTGTGAGCAGCGAGGCGGCCGGGCTGTTTGCTAAATATAATATCCGCACCACGCAGTATATTATCAGCAACCTGCCTGCCCAAAAAATACGGGGCTATATGGAGTATGGCACGATTCGAGACATGCGCCGTGAGGGGCATGAGATAGGATCGCACTCGCTAAATCACTGCAACCAAACGCTGCTCGATGGCCAGACGCTCACGATAAATGCGGTCAAAAGCAAAGAGATGCTCGAAAAAGAAAAGCTTGGCCCGATAAGCAGCTTTGCCTATCCGCTGGGTGCGTACAACCAAAAAACCCAAGCTACGTATGAGAAACTGTACCCGTTCATACGGACATCCGACTTTGGCTATAATGACCGATATTTTGACGCCGCGAACATCCGCTCGGCTGCTATCGTGGACACGACGTCGAATGAAGAGCTGGAGTCGTGGTTGGAACATGCCAAAAAGTATAAGCTCTGGCTGGTGCTGGCATATCACAAGGTTGGCGAGGGCGGTCAGTATAGCGTGTCGCAGGCGCAGTTAGAGCGGCAGCTGGCTGCCATAAAGCGAAGCGGCCTCACGAGCATGCCTCTTAGCGAGGCGGCGCGGAGCATTCGTGCGGACAGGTAGGTGTAGTGGGCGATCCGTCGTATAATAAGACTATGTTTAACGATCCTCTGACAAAAATGGCGGTGAGCGCGACACTCCACTGTTTGACTGGCTGTGCTATCGGCGAAGTCGCCGGCATGGTGATTGGTACTGCGACGAACATGGACAACACGCTGACATTCGCGCTGTCTATTTTCTTGGCGTTTGTATTCGGCTACACGCTGACGTCGCTGCCGCTGCTGCGCTCGGGTATGACGCTCAGGCAGGTAGTTCCGCTGGCGCTTGCCGCCGATACGCTTTCTATCGCGACCATGGAAATCGTCGACAATGCGGCGATCGCGGTGATTCCGGGCGCGATGGATGCGCCGCTGACGAGCTGGCTGTTTTGGGGGAGCTTGGTAGCGTCGCTAGCGATTGCCTTCGTGGCGGCAGTGCCGGTCAATCGCCTGCTCATCAAAAAAGGAAAGGGCCATGCGGTTATGCATGGCCATCATCACCACCACTAAGGTGATTATTCTTGGGTCTGTGCTTGCTGCGCGAACTTGTAACGGGCGGCAATGGTACCAAGTGTTACGAGGCTGACATAGAGCAGGCCGCTCATGCATGCCTTAAGGATTGCGGTGTTGTCGCTGACGACCAGGAATGTGCCGGTAGCGAGCGTCAAGCCGATGAGCGAGTAGTTCACGCGGAACTTGACGCGTGAGGGCGATACGAACAGGAGCGTCGTAAACGCGATACTTGATAGTGCAATGATGATATGAATAAGTAAAGCCATGGCTACAGTATACATGCGCGCATTAAAAAAGGCTATGCTTGCCGTGCAAAATAACCATGCGTATGATGTGTGTATGGAACTAACATATATCCTTGACTTTGACTCGACGTTAGTAAGTGTAGAATCGCTTGATGAATTGGCCCGTATCAGCCTGGAGGGCCAGCCCGATAAAGAAACCAAACTGGCGCAGCTGCATGCGCTCACCAACCAAGGTATGAACGGCGGGTTGGCGTTTGACGAATCGCTGCGCCGCCGGCTGGAGCTGTTCGCGGCTAACCGCGGGCATGTTGAGCGGGTGATCGAGCTGCTAAAAGACGCGATTACCGACTCGGCTTTGGAGCTTGAAGATTGGTTCGAAGAGAACGCCGACAACGTCTATATCGTTTCGGGCGGGTTTGCCGATTACATCGTGCCGGTCGTAGAGGAGCTCGGCATTCCGGCCTCGCATGTGTTCGCGAACAAATTCGTGTACGACGGCGACGGTAATATCGTTGGCTTTGACGAGACGCTGCCAACAAGCAAGCCAAACGGCAAGTCCGAGCAAGTCGCGCGCCTTGAGCTAGCCGGTCCGGTGGTAATGATTGGCGATGGCATGACGGATTACGAAGTGCGCGCCAAAGGCGTGGCGGACGAGTTCTGGGCCTTTACCCAGCATGTGACGCGGCCGGCCGTCGTGGAGCGGGCCGACCGGGTGATTGGCGGCTTCGACGAGGTCGAGGCATTGGCCGCGGCCTTCGCGTAAATGCTATACTTTTGATATGGATAGACGAAAAGACAGTGAAATTTTAGCACGCCGCGCCCTGCAGGTGCAGCGTGGAGGTGCCCGTGCGGCGGTACTTGGCGTGAACGATGGTTTGGTGAGTGTTCTTTGTATCGTGCTGGCTGTCGCCGGTGCCGGTGCGGCGAGTCACAATGTGCTACTTGCGGGTTTTGCCGGCCTTATCGCGGGCGCAGTCAGTATGGCGGCGGGCGAGTGGATATCGGTTCGCAGCCAGGTGGAGCTTTTTACTGGCGTACTCAAAGACATTCGCAAGCTGCTAAAAGAAGACCGGCAACTACTGGTCGACCAAGTGGCCGATAGCTTGTCGCAAACAGGCCACCAAGATACAACGGCCGAGAAGGCAGCCAAGGAAATTGCCGAAGACGATCATCACCTTACCGAGGCGTATGCGCGCCAGGTGATGGGATTCAACCCTGACGAACTTGGGTCGCCGTGGATCGCGGCAATCTCGTCGTTCGTGCTGTTTACGGTTGGTGCGCTGGCGCCGCTTGGGCCATGGTTTTTTGGCGGCGGCATGACGGCTATTTGGTGGTCGATCGTCCTGACGGCGATTGGCAGCTTTATCGTGGGCGGGTATATTAGCCATTCGGGCGGTCGGAGCATCATACTGGGTGGAACGCGGCAGTTTGGCATCGTCGTGCTGGCATCTGTAGTGACGTATGGCGTGGGCTATCTTTTTGGCGGCTTGTAGCCCGTATTGGCATGATACTTATGCTATAATCGCGACATGACAGCGGTTCTTGATACTCTGCGCGTACGGAAAGTTTTTCGCCGGACGCATGATCCGATTTGGCAGCTGCAGCTTGGCGTGCTGGCCGTGATGGTGATGCAGTACATTACCGACGATTCTTTTTTGCCGTACGATAAGTTTTTGATTATTGGGTTCGAAGCGGTGCTAATGGTCGCTTTGTCTGTCGTGACGAGCGACGGCTACCATAGGGTCTCGCGGCCGCGGCGTTCGCTGGCGGTGTTCCTGATTGGATTGGTGGCGATTATCAATGTATTTTCGCTCGTTTTTTTGGTGCGTGCGCTGCTTATCGGTCACGCAAGCGTGTCGGGTGTGGAGCTGCTAGGTAACGGCTTTACGATCTACCTTACGAACATATTCATGTTTGCCATGCTGTACTGGGAGCTGGACGGCGGCGGGCCGGACAGGCGTGTGGCAAATGTGCGCCAACGTGATTTTTTGTTTCCGCAGATGATTCACAAGGATTTTGGCGGTGTCCAGTGGCTGCCGGGCTTTACCGATTACCTGTATCTTTCGGTTACCAATGTGACTAACTTTGCGTCGGCCGACACTTTGCCGCTCTCGCACAAGGCTAAGCTGCTCATGATGATTCAGGCGCTGGTATCTGTCGTAGCGGTAGTGCTAGTGGTCGCAAGGGCCATTGGCGTTCTTCAGTAGATTGTTGTATAAAATACATTCTTTTCACATATTTTCACGTTCTATACTAAAACCATAAGCGATACTTCAGGCCCGCTTATAAGGAGGTTGAACATGCGAATATCAACCAAAATGCTTGCATCACTGCTACTGGTGACAGCGGTCATGGCGGCCGCGCCCGGTATCGGCAAAAAGAGTGAGCGCAGGCAAGAAACGCAGTTCGATCGCATTTTGCAGCGTCACGACCGCAAGGGCGAGCTGCGGGCAGAAGTACTAGGCATTAGTGCGCCGGTCTTTCGTGAACTCCATAAAAAACTGACGTTCGCCGAGATTGTCCGGCGCAGCGGCTTTGCCAGCGAGCGGGCATTCCGGTTGGCACTCCTCGGCAAGCTAAAGAGCGAGCTTCGCCAGCGGGGCTGGTCGTCGCAGCGTATCGAACGCTACGTGGTAGCTCGGAGCAGCCGAATCGGATAACCATAGCGTTTTGATTTTCGTTGTATACTGGGAACATGACAGCGCAATTTATCGTGAAGCTACTTGCCGACGGGGCAATTATTCCAATCGTTCTTATAGCAGGGTACGCCCTGCTTTTTTTGGTGCCAAAAAACCATAGGTTCGAGGCGTACGCGCGTATCTTAATGGCGGGACTTACGGCGTATTTGCTCGCCAAGTTGCTGTCGTCGGTCTATCAGCCGTCGGGCGAGCGGCCATTCCAGGTTTTGGGCGTGGCGCCGGGCGCGTCGTACCTCAACAACCCAGGCTTTCCGTCGGACCATGCTTTGTTTACGGCATTCCTGACGCTTGCCGTGTGGTTTGAAACCAGACGAAAGGGGTTGGCGATAACACTGGCGGTCCTGACGCTGCTAGTATGTGTCGGCCGTGTGCTAGCGCTCGTGCATACGCCGCTTGATGTTCTCGGTGGCCTTATCGTGGCTTCGGTTGGCGCACTTTGGTATGTGCAGCGCGAAAATTTCACAGCTAAGACAAACTCTGGGCGAAAGCACAAAAAGATAGTACAATAACCCCAAGTAGATAGTGAGGGGATTTACATGAGTGATGTCCAGGAAGAGGATAAACAATTGCTATTCACGCCAATGGACGCGAGCCGCTTGGTAGGCGTGCTGCTTTTAGGCGCGGTAATAGGGCTTTTGGTGTGGGGATTGTCGCTAACGATTGATCGGTATGTCTTGACGCCGACGCTTTGCCAGGCCGGCCAGATTGCCCAGTGCGGTAACACGGCTGTGTATGCAGAGGATATCGCCGCTGTCATCGGCGCGGCTGTCGGCCTGTTCTTTTTGGTGCGGCTGCAAGTATACCGGCCGCTACTGGTGGTTATTGCGGTGGTCGTGAGTCTTTGGGGAATCCTGGGGCAGGTCGCATTGCTGCCGTGGTACGGGATAGGGCTCGCCGCGATCGCGCTGTACGCGTTTGCCTACGGGCTATTTGCCTGGGTGGCACGGTTCCGTTCGTTCTGGATGGTAGTGATACTGTACGTCGTGCTGGTAGCTGCCGTGCGGGTCGCCTTTAGTTTTTAAGAGGCCACTGCTGTATACTGGTAAGCATGAGCCAGTTATTTTTCTTTATTGTTCTTGGCGTGATCATTTTAGGATTCGCCGCGGTTATTTTTTATTTGAACCAGCGCCTGCGCGAGCTGAAAAACTCTAGCGCGGTCGAAATGGTAAAGTCCGACGTAACCGAGCTGACGCGCAGTATTGCCATGCTGCAGCAAAGCATGGGCGACAAGCTGGAGCGCGGCAATGCGAACGTGCAGACCTCGCTGCAAAAGCAGTTGACCGAAAGCGCCAGGCTGGTGGCGGACGTTACGCAGCGCCTTGCTAAACTCGACGAAACCAACCGTCGCGTCGTTGACGTAGCTGACGAACTTAAAACGCTGCAAAACGTATTGCAAAACCCAAAGCAACGCGGCGTATTTGGCGAATACTACCTGCAGTCGGTGCTCGAAAACGTCATGGCGCCCGGGCAGTTTCAAATGCAGTACAAGTTTAACGACGGCGAGATCGTGGACGCAGCGATATTTTTGGAAAAGGGAAAAGTACTGCCGGTAGACAGCAAGTTCAGCCTGGAGAACTACAACCGTTTCATTGAATCGGGTGACAAAACGGAGCGCGACCGGTTGCTGCAAAAAATAAAAATCGATCTAAAAGGCAGGATCGACGAGACGAGCAAATACATCCGGCCGAGCGAAAACACGATGGACTTTGCCTTTATGTTCATTCCGAGTGAGTCGCTGTATTATGATCTGCTGATCAACAATGTCGGTGCGGCCGGCAGCTCGCGCGACCTTATCGAATATGCTTTCCGCGACAAGCACGTCATTATTGTAAGCCCGACGAGTTTTATGGCGTACCTGCAGACCGTATTGCAGGGCCTTCGCAGCCTGCAAATCGAAGAGCAGGCCAAGGACATCCAAATACGCGTCGGCAAACTTGGCCAGCATATCGGTAAGTTCGAGACCTACATGCAAAAGCTTGGCAGTGCGCTTGGCACGACAGTCAACCACTACAACGCCGCGCATAAGGAGCTTGGCAAGGTCGATAAGGACATCGTGAAGATTGCCGGCAGCGATCCGTCGATCGAGCCGCAGCTACTGGACCGGCCGCAACAAGACGATTAAACCAAAATAAAATCCCGGCGCATGGCCGGGATTTTTGTGACGTAGCAGTTGTTAGAATGCTGCGTTTTCTTCTGGCTGGTCGCTGCTGCGAACGAGGTCGTAAAGGACGAATCCGATAACGCCACCAAGTGCCGCACCAACGGCGTACACCATGATTGGCCATACGCTTGAGAAGCTGATTGCCTGAAGGGCGACAGCAAGCGCTGGGTTAAGGATTGCGCTACCGCCAAGCAGGGCTGCTGCTGAACCTGCGATCATGAGACCGAGGAAAGCACCAAGACCAACGGTCAGGGCGGCTGCGGTGCGTTCTTTCTTTTCGCGGGTAGCACCGGCAACGGCGAAACCGAAGACGATCGTACCGAGGAACTCGCTCAGGAACAGGAACCATTCCTTGCCGTTAGGAATTGCTGACGCCTTGAACAGCTCGGCAGACGCACCGTACATTGACGATGAGGTTGCTGGAGCGTTGTTGACGTACGCGTCCAGGATAACGAGCGCAAGCATTGCACCCAGGACCTGTGCGACAATGTAAAGCAGTGCGCGCAGGCCGCTCATGCGGCGGGTGACCCATGCGCCAAGGACGAGCGCAGGGTTAGCGTAACCGCCCGAAATCGTACCGATAGCGAGCACGACGCCGGCGAGGGCGAAGAACACGAGAATCGGCTGGCCTTGGCCGGCAATGACGGCGCCAGCAAGGATGAACGTACCGATGAATTCGGCAACGAGTGCACCAACAAGTGGCGTGCGGTTAAGACCGAAACGAAGCGAGCGCTTGCTCTTTTTGGAGACAGCCGCCTGCTGAACCGGCTGTGACTCAACGGCTTTTACGGTGGTTACTTTTGTTGTGGATTGCTTTGCTGCAGACGACTTTTTGGGTGTCGACTTCTTTGCAGTAGAAGCGGCTTTTTTGGTAGCCATGTATTTCCCTCCTTTAGTGAAATATACCGATAGTATACCATACCTTTCTGATGCAAACATGAGTGGTATACTAAAGACATGGCATTATTTGTACGACAAGACCAAGAACGATCCGAACTCCAGCAACGCCTTGCGGCCGAGTTGCAAGAACGCGCCAAAAAACGTGCCCAGAACGACACGCCGCCGCTGCCGGACGTCGAAGATTCCAGTTATTTGGAAGGCACGAAAAAGACGACCAGCCTGGCCGGCGTGTGGATCGGAATCATCATCGTGGCGCTTATTTTGGCCGTGATGTTCATTATTTGGCAAAGCGGCAAGTAATTTTCTCGATTTTTCTCTGGTAATTAGCGTATAATACGATGTAGTTATGACAAACATCGAGGAATTACGCCCCCAGTTATTAGAACGGATTGCCGCGTCCGACGCCCCGCGCGACGTCTTGAAAGCCGATGAGATCAAGCAGCTTTACGCAGTGATCCCAACGCTCGAACCAAGCGAGCGCGGCACGTACGGCAAGGCCGTGAACGAACTTAAAGTTGCGCTTGAGGCTGCCGTTGCCCTGCGCGAAGCCGAGCTTGAAGACGGTTCGGTCGAGCCGCTCGACGTCACCGCGCCGTGGGATATCAACGCCAAGCAACCCGGGCTTTTGCCAACCGAGCAGGGTACGCAGCACCCGCTGACGCGCGAGCTCGAAAACGTCATTGATATCTTTACGCGCATGGGGTTCGAGGCGATCGAATCGCGCCAGATCGACGACGATCACCACATGTTCGGCGCGCTGAACTTTCCTGAAAACCACCCGGCACGTGACGGCTACGATACCTTCCGCACCGAAGAAGGTTTTATTCCACCCGCGCACACTAGCACCATGCAAAACCGTATCCTAAAAGACGGAAGGCGCAAGCTGGAAGAGGGCGGACAGATCGCCGCGATCAGCTACGGCCGTGTGTTCCGCAACGAAGACGTCGATCCGACGCACGAACATACGTTTTACCAATGCGAAGGCGTGTTCGTTTCAAAAGACGCGTCGCTTGGCGAAATGCTCGGTACGCTGCGCAGCTTCTTCGAGACCTACTACGGCCAAAAGCTAAAAATCAAAACCCAACCTGGGTACTTTCCGTTCGTTGAGCCCGGCCTGGAATTCGCGATCGAAAAACCCGCGGCGTTAGGTGGCAAGCCAGGCGAATGGTTAGAGATGCTTGGTTGCGGCATGATTCACCCGAACGTACTGCGCGCGGCTGATATTGACCCAGAGCAATACCGCGGCTTTGCGTGGGGTGGCGGCGTAGACCGTCTGGTGATGCTGAAATACGGCATCGAAGACGTGCGCCATTTTGAATCTGCCAAACTTCAATTCCTGAGGAAATTCGCATGAAACCAGACGTAATCGAAGCTACGATCCGCGAGTATATTCCGCAGATCATTCACATGTCGCTCGCAACCGTAAAAGACAACAAGCCATGGGTGTGCGAAGTGCACTTTTCGTACGACGACGGGTTGAACCTGTACTTTGTATCAAGCCAAGAAACCCGCCACGCGCAGGAGCTTATTGCCAATCCGCACGTAGCCGGCAACATCGTGACCCAGCACCACAAAAACCAAAAAGTCCGCTGCGTTGATTTTGAAGGAATAGCGACTATGCTCGAAGGCAAAGAAGCCGAAGCGACTGCCTACAAGGCGTACGTCGAGCGTTATGGTGTGTCCGAAGGACTGCTAAACGAAATCCGCAAAGACGGCAATACGCGCTTTTTCAAGATTGCTGTCGACACGTTTTATTTGTTTGACAGCTACGGCGACGAACGAGGCAAACACACTCTACCCTGGAACGGAGGCAACGCATGATTATTTCTACGAACTGGCTTAAACAATTTACCGACATCGACATGCCCATCGACGAACTAGCGACGCTGATTGGCGCGCGCTTGGTTGAGATCGAAGAGGTGATTGACTACGGCGCCAAATTCAAGGACGTCGTCGTAGCAAAAGTAGTTGAATGCAAAAAACTCGAAGGCTCCGATCACCTGAACGTTACCAAGCTTGATGATGGTGGCAAAACGCCAGACGTCGAGCGCGACGAGAACGGCTACGTGCAGGTCGTGTGCGGTGCACCGAACGTACGCGAAGGTATTGTCGTTGCATGGTTACCGCCAAATTCGACCGTGCCGGAAACCTACGGTACCGACGAACCGTTCGTACTTGGCGCGCGCAAACTCCGCGGCGTCATGAGCAACGGCATGATTGCAAGTCCGCGCGAGCTGGCGCTGTTCGACGAGCACGAAGGCATTTTGGAGCTCGATAGCGACCTGTCGCCGGGCGCATCGTTTGCCGAAAGCTACGAGCTGAACGACTACCTGCTCGATATCGAAAACAAGTCGCTCACGCACCGCCCGGATACGTTCGGTATTATTGGTTTTGCGCGCGAAGTTGCCGCGATCCAAGGCAAGCCGTTCAAAACGCCCGGCTGGCTGGCAAATATCGCGCCAGAATTCCCGGTAAAAGAAGGTAACGTCGAAGCGCCGAGCGTCACGATTGACGATCCTGATCTTTCGCGTCGTTACCAGGCCGTCGTGCTTTCGGGTGCTGACGGATCGGCAAAATCGCCGCTGAAGATCCAGACGTATCTGGCCCGCGTGGGCGTGCGTCCGATCAGCGCGATCGTCGATGTCACGAACTATCTCATGATGCTGACCGGCCAGCCGCTACATGCGTTTGACTACGACAAGCTGGTTGCTGCTGGCGGCGGCAAGGCGGATATTCGCGTGCGCACCGGCCACGAAGGCGAAAAGCTCGAGCTGCTCGATGGCCGCGAGGTAACACTTGCGACGAGCGATATCGTGATTGCTGCTGGTGATACGGCGATCGGCCTGGCTGGCGCTATGGGCGGTGCCAACACCGAGATCGACGAGAACACCAAGAATATCATCGTCGAGAGCGCGACCTTCAACCTGTACAACCTGCGCGGCACGCAGATGCGCCACGGTATTTTTAGCGAGGCGATCACGCGCTTTACCAAAGGCCAGCCTGCCGAACTGACCGCTCCTGTGCTGGCTGATGCCGTCCGGCTAATGGGTGAATACGCCGGCGCCAAGCGCGTCAGCGACGTTGCCGAGAGCTACCCGGGCAAGCTGGATGCTCCGACTATCCATGTTTCGACGCAAAAAATCAATGACGTACTGGGCAGCAAGTTTACCGTGGGTAAAATCCAAGACACCATGCGCGGCGTTGAATTTACCGCAGAGGCGGAAGGTGACGACCTTTCGTTCACGCCACCATACTGGCGTGGTGACATCCATATTCCAGAAGATATCATCGAGGAAGTCGGGCGTATCAACGGGTTTGATTTTATCGAGCCTATTTTGCCACGGCGCGATTTCACGGCGG
>DASTSD010000099.1:0-5330 GCA_035760845.1 Saccharimonadales bacterium (SeqCode)
GACTTCATCGGCGAGCTCGCGTCCGAAGACGCCCTGTTCGTAACAGCAGACGGAAGATTTATTGAGGATGTCGTTAACCAAGACATAAAACATGCAGGCATTGTGTTAGTCCCTGTAAGCTGGGATGACAAAACACTGGAGTTTGCCGCGGCCGGTCTTGCCGGCATTCTTCGTGGTGCAATCGAAAGCGACGGACGCCGTCATCTACACAACCAGATATACATCATTAGCGACGATGGCTACTATCTGGTAGAGAAAGGCAAGAAACGACTGCTCTGTTCCATCGACAAGTTTCAGCTCACACTTGAAGAATACATAGCCCGCAACGAACGCTAATTACCCTTCTCTTTTTGCCTCATATCTTTTGCAATCGACAGGAGCGCCTTTGCAAATTTTTCGACGTCGATCTCGGGTCGCACTAGGCCTTCGACTCTCACAACCTTCTGCCCGTTCTTGCCGCGTGCGGTGTGCTCTACGGGCACCGACACGACTTTGATCGGTGCATTTACTATATATGGCCGCATTGCCGTGTAGGCGCGGCCTGCACATTGCGGATGTGACGAGCTTGGGTCTTTTCGCACCTCAAGCCAGTGCTTATGTAACTCGTCTCGAGTAAGATCTTCGGAAGGTCGAAAGTAGTCATGAAGCCGCCATTGATTCTCGGCGCTGATTTTGGCAAAGTGGCCGGGCGCATACTTCCAAGTGTTCTTCAGATTTAAGTGTTGGCGACAATACATTTCAAAAGTAACCCTAGGCATATACGAGGAGTGTGACACAAAAGCCATACTATGTCACCGTGTTGCTTATACGACAACTTTCATCGGTACATTTTACAGAGGTCACCAACTTCTAGAAAAACGGTACCGATACGAACTACTCCTTATTGGACTCGAACCCAATTAACAGGGGCGGACTATCGAATACTGTCGTGAGCATGATGTTTTTACATGTACCGATGAGACATAAAACAACCCCGGTAAAGGGGTTGCTAAGGGAGATAAAAACTTTCTTGGTGGAGCATATCGGATTCGAACCGATGACCTCTTCCATGCCATGGAAGCGCGCTAGCCAACTGCGCCAATGCCCCGAACGATCCCTAGTATAGCAAAGATCCCCCTCTTTTTCTAGAGGCGGATCTTCTGGGCTGCTACGCGCCCACCCTGGGGCACGGATACGTTTTAGTGATGTTTGTTTTACTATACGCTCGGGGTACCCCGTTGTAGCGTACCAGCTTGCCTTTATTATGCCCCTGCAGGCGCGTAAATACAAGCTTATGCTAGCAATACCCCTGCGATTATGCTTAAATAAGCAATGTTCAGAAGCATACGCGAAGCGTGAAGGACGTTCTCTGGTGGGATACTCTTTTAGCAAAGCGACTATGGTCGATCTGACGACGATACAAGTAACAGGAAAAGAGTACCCAAGTACATGGCACAGCAAAACCTATTCATCGGTAGCCTGGCTTACAGCACTACTGATGACAGCCTGAAAGCTCACTTCGAGCAAATCGGCGAAGTTGCAAGTGCACGCGTCATTACTGACCGTGACACAGGCCGCTCAAAGGGTTTCGGATTCGTCGAATACACCGACGAAGCCAACAACCAAAAAGCTATTGACCAGCTCGACGGTAAAGAGCTCGACGGACGCACCATTAGCGTCGGTCTCGCCCGCCCGAAAGAAGATCGCCCACGCCGCGACTTCAACGGTGGTGGCAACAGCAACAACCGTGGCAACAACGGTGGCGGTTCATTCCGTCAGCGCAGCTGGTAATTCAGTCGCACATTGCAAACACCTCGCTCTAGCAGCGGGGTGTTTTATGTTGGGGAGTTTTTAATGCAACTGCGATTCGAACATCGTGTAGTAGGCGCCGCGTTTTTCAACCAGCTCTTTGTGAGTGCCCCGCTCGACAATCTTGCCGTCTTTTAACATGAAGATAACGTCGGACTTTTCGATCGTTGTCAGGCGGTGGCTGATGGCAATGACGGTGCGTTTTTTATCCTCGAATAGACGCTTGAAAATACGCGACTCGGCTAGGGCGTCGATTGCGGAGGTCGGTTCGTCAAGAATGATGATGGGACTATCGCGATAGAAGTTGCGGGCAAGCGCCAGCCGCTGCCACTGTCCGCCCGAAAGGTCGGTGCCGTTCGTCCCGTCGTTATGCTCCATCCAGGTACTCAAGAAACTGTCCAGGCCTTTTGGCAGCTTTTCGAGGAACGTCTTGGCTTCAGCCCGGTCGATCGCCTTCTCCAGGCGTTTTTGGTCGAGGGGCGTACTGACATCACCAAAATAGATATTGTCCCGGGCATTGGCGAACACATATGCCAGATAGTTCTGTTGTAACACGCCGAGCATGGAGTGCCACGAGGCAATGTCGTGCTCGTTCAGGTTTTTGCCGTCCAGCAGCAGTTCGCCTTTGGTTGGCTGGTACAAACCGGTCAGGATTTTGATAAGCGTTGATTTGCCTGCGCCGTTCTCACCTACGATCGCAACGTGTTGGCCCTTCTTGATAGAGAGCGAAACATCCTTCAGCACGTCTTTATCGGTTTGCGGATAGTGGAACGATACCGACTTCAACTCGATCAGCTCGGGCTGCGCGGTGATCTTGTCGCCGTCTCGGTGGTGTAGCGGCAGCTCCATAAACTCCTGGTAATCGAACAGGTTCGCCAGGTCTTCGTCGAGCGTATTAAGCTGGCCAACGAAACCACCCGCGCCACTAAGTGCTCGCGATACCACTTGCTGCACGTATAAGAACTGGCCGATCGGCTGGGTGTGGGCAATGATCTGCAGGGTCGTGTACACCAAAGCGGTTACTTCGGCAGCGGCCTGCAGCGTATCGGCACCAAACCTTTTGAAAATATACTGTCGTTCAAATTCGATACGCTCTTTTTCGTCAGCGTCACGAAGCCGCATCCGTAGATCGAGCAGGTAGCGTGCCATACCGTAAAGACGCAGCTCGGCAATGTACTTCGGCTCGAACATCTGCCATTCGATCATGCCTTTTTGACGGCGCGTCTCGACGTTTTTGTTCCAGTGCTCTATTTGCTTTCGCGATAGCTTGAACTGAATGATCACGCTCGGAATCACCGCCGCGATCAAAATGACCCCCAGCCACCAGCTTACCAACACCAACGCCACCAGCCCGGCGAGCATCGTAATAAACTGGGTAACCAGCCCGGCGAGCCGGTCGAATACATAAGCAAAGAAGTTTGCAAAGTTCTTGGCCTTGTCAAAAAGATCGGCCGTCGTTTTGTCGTCGTAACGCCAAAAATCCAGGCTCAAAAAATGCTCGTACATACGGTCATTCATGGCCGCTTCTACCCTGTAGCGTGTCAGCTCGTTAATATACTGCTCAAAGCTGCTCCATGCCGTCATCGTCACTCCGAGTCCGGCAGTGATAATCACGAACAAAATCGCCTGCTCGCCCGCGCCTGGCGAGCCGACGTAAGCCTTGGCTAGTTCGGTAGTTGTCAGCGCGGCAAAATATGTCGTTACGATCGGCAGCACCGCCGTCACGATAGAACCAATCAGCTTTACGATGACTGCGAGAGGCGCAGCCTTAAAGGTTAACCGAGCCACACGAAAAATAGCCGTCGCTCGCTCACGCGAGCTTAGCTTGCGCTTATCATTCTTTTTTCGTCGTGCCATTTACTTGATTATAAAACTTTTCAAGAGGAGAAACTACTGTTTTAAAAAGTCGCGCAGCGCCGGGATCGGCTTGATGATTTGATAGAGCGCGGCGTATTCGTCTTCGTTTAGCTCGGCGCGGGTTCGGCCATCGTAGCCGTCGGGACAAAAAATCGGATCCCAGCCAAAACCGCCATCGCCTTGCGGGTGCTGCGATACCGTCCCCTCAATTCCACCATGAAAAAGCCGCAACTGCTGGCCGTCGTAATACGCGAACACGCACTCGCCGTAAGCCTTTCGCGACGAGAAACCGTCGAGCATACGGCAGAGTTTTTCGGCGCCGTCGGCCTCGGCCAAAAAGAACTTTATGAATGGACCAGGCAGTCCGCCCAGCGCCTCGAATCCGAGCGCGACATCCTCAACAAAGACAGGTCGCTTGACTAATTCGTACGCTTGCTTGGCTTTGTGCGCGGCGACCTCCTGTAAGTTGGCCGATTGGATTTCGTCGAGGCCGAGCTTGATATGCTCAAGCGGCAGGCCGAGTAGACGCGACAAGTGATCCGCTTTATTTTGATTACCGGTAACAAATAGCGGCGTTTTCACTAAAAGACTCCTAGCGGCGAATGCAGCCACGGCAGGTTAAGGCCAAGCATTTCGTCGAACAAGCCGTAAACATTCAGCAGCCAAAGCGTCAATATAACGACCAGGCATGTAAAGGCAACGACCAGTCCGCGGATGACGGGTTTTTGCAGTTTAAGCCATCGCTGCCATTTGTCGTAGGTACCGCGCGCCACGCTAAGCACCCGCTTAGCCCAGGGGAATTCGGTTGCAAGAATCGCGAGGCCGGTAAATACGATCAGCCAACCTGGGCCGGGGTACGGAATAGCGATAATGCCAACTACAAGCACCAGCCCGCCGATAATGGCGATGCCAATCTTTTTAGACCGTCTTTTGACCTCTTGCATATCTTACTATCGTACCTGAACAGCAGCTTTTTAGCGAGTTTTTCGCCGGAGCGTTAAGCCGCCAAGTAGCACTGCAACGACAATACAGCCAACCACCACCCACAAATCACGCCAGACATCGCCTGTTAGATCGGCGGTCACGGCAATACTGTTGAGTGCATCGAGCGCGTAAGTTAAGGGCAAAAAGTAAGCGATTTTCTCAAGAAGATCGGGCATCTGGCTGAGCGGTACTAGTAGGCCGCCTACAAGCAGCTGCGGAAAAATAAACGCCGGCATGAACTGCACCGCCTGGAACTCGGTCTGGGCAAACGCACTGACGAAAAGCCCCAGCGCCGTGCCAAGCAGCGCATCGGCCACCGCCATGACGATCATGAACCAATCCGGTCCGGCAATATCCACGTTCAGCACGTATAGCAAAAGAGAGCTCGCCAGCAACGCCTGGACAATAGCAATGATCCCGAACGTCAGCATATAGCCAAGAATCAGGTCGAGCTTGCCGATTGGCGTGGTCATGAGCCGCTCCAGCGTGCCGCTTGTTCGCTCCCTAAGCGTCGTGATGGAGGTAATCAGGAACATGATAGTAAACGGGAACAGGCCAAGAAACGCCGGGCCGATCCGGTTAAACGTCGACAGCGTATCGTCGAATAGCCAGCGAAGCAGCGAAAGCAAAATGCACGGAACGATAAACAGCAGCACGAGCGTCCGCGGGTCGTGGGTCAGCTGACGCATGATGCGTGCGGT